>CAVOCR010000074.1:0-7709 GCA_963694245.1 Myxococcota bacterium | reverse complement strand
TCGTGTTCATAGAACACAATCCAATCCTCCTCAACCGCCTGGTTCAAGAGGGCCTGCTTTTCCGCGAGCACCTGAAGCGGGCGCAGGTCGTAGGACATGGCCCATGCAAGCGGCAGATGAGCATGGGTCGGCACAAGATCAGCCGGATAGACAAGCACCGACCCTCCCCCCGAGATCACGGGAATCTGAAGCCCCGTCGCATGGCCATCGGAGAGACGCACCTGAATGCCCGGAAAGAGTTCCTCCGGCCCGTCCAGAAGCCGCACCCTCCCCGACTTGACGAGAGGTTCGAAGTCTCCTGGGCGATAACTCCCCCGATCGCGTGCGGTGGGAGCGCGGGCCCACTCGAGATTGGCCCGTTGAACATGATGAATGGCATTGGGGAAAGTGGGGATGAGGCTCCCATCCGCCGCACAGGATACCGCACCGCCCGCATGATCAAAATGGAGATGCGTCAGAAGAACATCCGTGATGTCCTCCGGAACACAGGACCGCTCCGCAAGTGCCTCCTGAAGAGAACGACTCGAATCGATCCCCATCCGCTCTCGCTCCCGGGGACTCCAGCGGGAGCCCATCCCCGTATCCACAAGAATTTTCCGGGTCCCGTCCTCCAGAAGGAGCGCCCGACTCACCAGGGAGATCCGATTGTCCTCATCCGGAGGGAAAACGACGGACCAGAGCGTCTTCGGAACGACTCCGAACATGGCGCCACCGTCCAGCCGAAAACGATCGAGGAGAAGATCTTTCACTCGCCACCGACCCATTTCCCAGTCCATCTGCGCTCTCCATTGTTTGCCCCGAGGACCCCGCTTTCGTATTCTGGGTCGTGACGAATGACTCGGAGACAAGAAGCATGCCTCATTTCAAAATGCTCGCGCTGACAATCCTTCTGCTGGCCGTTCCTTTTTCAGAAGCCTCCGCGCAACAATGCAGCGGGACATGTGGCGTCATTGAGAAGGTCGGTTGCTGCAAGGGAAGCATCAACAACCCCACGACGAGCGTATTTTGCGAAAGCAACACGCTCATCTGTGAAGATTGCAGCGCAGGCTGTGGCTGGATTGCCAGCAAGCAATGGTACGACTGCGTGGATCCGGGCCAGGTCCCCAACCCCGACCCCTCGGGAGTCAACCCCTGGATCTGCCCGAATTTCTGTTCCCCCACATGTGGAGGAAAGGCATGCGGCAATGATGGATGCGGCGGCAGTTGTGGAAGCTGTCCCTCGGGTACGTCGTGCACGAATTTCCAATGCCTTCCCGGAAACCCGGACACCCCCTCGTGTGAAGGACAATGTGGAGGCAAAAGCGCCAACGGAAACTGCTGGTGCGATGAGACGTGCGTGGACTCCGGTGACTGCTGTGAAGATGCCTGTCTGCTCTGCGGTTTCTGCGACAACGGTCCGTGTGTGGGGAATTGTGTCGGCAAGACATGTGGAGACAATGGGTGCGGAGGAAGCTGCGGTCTGTGTACCACGGGCTCTGTCTGTCAGAATGGTCAATGCATCCCCACAGGCCCTCAGGGAGCAGGAACGTGTGTCGGATACTGCGGTGAGAAGGGATCTGACAAGATCTGCTGGTGCGACGACCAGTGCATCGCCAACGCCGATTGCTGTCCGGATGCATGCAACGCCTGCTCATTATGTGGCGACTGCACCCCGAACTGCACGGGCAGACAATGCGGAAGCGACGGATGCGGCGGAATCTGTGGGAACTGCCCCGCTGGAATGCCCTGCAGCAATGGAATCTGTCAGGGCTGCCAACCCAGCTGCATCCAGAAGAATTGTGGCGACGACGGATGCGGCGGCACGTGTGGTGCGTGCGCGGCCAATGAAATCTGCGACACCGCCTCGAATGTCTGGAGCTGCGTCACCGATCCCAACACCGGTGGCACATGCTCTCCCCTGTGCACGGGCAAGGTCTGCGGATCGGATAGCTGTGGGGGGTCCTGCGGAGCCTGCCCCACCGGCGAGATCTGCACGGGGGGGGGAACCCTGTGTCTACCGAGCGGTGGCAGCAATCCCGACGCGAATGACGGGGTCCTCGTCAATCAAGACACAACCGCCTCGGGCGGGACCTCCTCCACGACGGTGAAGGAGGGATGCCGCAGCCATGGCGGTGCTTCCGTACGATTCCCCGCTTTTCTTCTTCTCGCACTGTTTCTCGGTCTCCGAAGACGCCCCGCGCATCAATAGGGACAAGTCTCCACCGCATCCTTGGAACGGGCCTTGAGCAGACAGTCGATCTGACGTAGCGTGGCACGCTCGACGCAGGCGTTCTCACACGTAGCCGTGTTCGCACCCTGCATGCCGGAGAGAGTCCGAAGGTGAGCGCACACGCGTACGCACCCATCGGAGAGCCGTGAGTTGACCGGGGCAGGTGGGGCGACAGGCGCACTCCCCTTCTTCTCCTGAACCAACGGTGGAGACGTCGGTGGAGCCGGCGGGGAGCCATCCCCTCTCCAAAGCGGAGGGGTCACGCAGCCAAAAGCCACGAGGAAAGGAGCCAGCAAGATGAACAAGCGGTGCATTGAACTGGACGTAGCACAGGGAAGGCTTCAGTCGCAACGGGTGCCTCCAGGGCGTCATGCGCTCATGGGAATCCTGGGACTGTCGCTGGCGATGCTGGGATGTCCTTCAGGCAACTCTTCGTCCCCCTCCGAGACCATCGAACCGTCCGCTCCATCCGAGCAGGCCCTGAACACTCCCGCTGACATGCCACCGACGGCCGTTTCCGCCCCAGCTCCCGAACTGGCGAAGATCACGTTGCCCGTCATTGCGATCACCGATGAGCATGTCGGTGCCCGCAAGCTCGACGTCGGGGAGGACCCGCAACTTCTGGCCAGCCTCGACGGCGTCTGGCTCGATGGAAAACAACTCCTGACCCTTCATTGCAGTCCTGGAGATGCCTGCCCAGGATTTCGGGAAGAGGCCGGCTGGGCCAGACTGCGGGAGCTCCCTCCCGACAACCGTCCGTCGCTCCTTGCGGTGGACACACGCATTGCGGCAGACGTTCTCGCCGCCCTGGTCGAGGCGCTGACTCCCGGAGACACCACCAACGCAATGCTCGTGAAAAGCGAGACGGGGGAGTTGCATGCGCTTCCCCTCCGCTCCTTTCCCCGGGATCACGGTCTCCTCGACCCCACTTCCCTCTCCTACCGCACGACCTTCTTCCGGGGGGATCTTCGAACACAGCGCGGAACGGCCCATTCAGGCCCCCCCCCTGCACCCGGCCAGCCCATTCGCATCCGCGGCGGCGCCATCGACGTGCCCACCCGCTGCGGAGGGCTCCGTGCCGGACGCCTCATTCGACGCAACATGGGGACATGGTCTGCATGTTACCGCCTGGCACACCAGCGGGTTCCAGGGCTGGCAGGAGACGTTCTGTTGCAATTCGACATCCCTCTGGATGGGATCCCGGCGGCGGTGGAAGCCCTTTCCTCCAACCTCACGGACAAGGCTCTTCTCCGATGTCTCGAGGCCGGAATTCAAGAGGTGAAATTCCCGGAACAGACCTCTGCCGGAAGTCCCTGTCGTGTGACATGGGAACTTGAACTCTCACCCCGAAAACCCGGCTCCATGGCCACATCGGGCAATGGCCGGAAACACATTCCACTCGCCGTTCTGATCACTCCTGAAGGAGCGCATCTCAGGGCTCTCCATGGGGTCCCCGCCGTCCAAACCGGCTTGAACACAGGGCTCGGAGAGGCACTGAAGCAGCGAATCGAGATCGGAGCCATCATCGTCTTGATCGCCAGCCCAAGCATCCCCACGGGAGCCGTCGCCCGCGGAATCGCGGAGGGACTTCGGGCCGGATTCGAAGACACCCGAATCGCCACGCCCAGCGTGCCACGACAATGAGTTCCTCCCTCCCTGAAACGCTGCGACGCAGCATGGCACTCGCTGACCTCCCACGAAGCGCATCCCCCCTTCCGGGAATCGGCGGACAGGTCAAGGCCGCTCCCGAGGATTTCGTAGTGGAGGAGATCCCCGCCTTCCCGCCCTCCGGTTCCGGCGATTTCCTCTATCTCTGGATTCAGAAGACAGATTGGGATACCCGCGCCCTGCTCCGCATGCTGGGCGAACGGCTGGGGATTGAGACAGGGGATGTCGGGACCGCCGGAGTCAAGGACCGTCGAGCGATCACCCGCCAGACCATCTCCGTTCCGAGCCACTGTCATGACCGGCTCGGGGCATTGGAGGATGTGGAGGGATTTGAAGTGCTCCGCGTGGACCGGCACGGCCACAAGCTCCGCACCGGAAAGCTCCGCGGAAATCGCTTCTCCATTCTTCTCCGAGAACCCTCCGGCACCCTGGAAGCTGCGGAATCAATCGCCGCGCACGTGCGTCAGGGGCTCCCGAATTTCTATGGCGAACAACGCTTCGGACGCGAAGGTTCGACAGCGGAACTCGGATGGGATTTCCTCCGGGGTGAGAAGACCTCGCGGACGCGACGAGCCGGAAGGAATCGATTCCTTCGTCGCATGGCCATCAGCGCCGTCCAATCCGCCCTCTTCAACGACTACCTCCTACGCCGCATCGCCGTGAACCAACACCGTGAAGTGCTCGCCGGAGACCGGATGGCGCGTCGGGATTCTGGTGGCCCCTTCCGGGCGGACGACGTCGCGACAGAGCAGAGCCGATTCGAAGCCGGAGAAACCGTGATGACGGGCCCCATCTTCGGAAGCCGCGTCCTTCGCGCAGAGGGAGATGCCTTCGAACTGGAACAGAAAGTGCTCGACGAAGCGGGAATTCAAACCGACGATTTCGGTCGATTCAAGAAGCTTGCCCTGGGAACCCGAAGACCCCTTCTGATTTGGCCGGAGCAGTTGGAAGTGACTGCTGTGGAGGCGGGGATTCGCGTCGACTTCTCATTGCCTCCCGGGTCCTACGCTACCGTCGTCATGCGAGAGTTCCAGGGAGAAGGGGACCGCTAGAATCCATACCCCACGGTCCCCGCGAGTGAGACCGCGCTGAGATTCTCATTCAGGACATCGATCCCCAGAGACACCCCCGCACCCAGTTCCCACCGAAGGAGCACACCCATCTGATGCCAGAGCGCCAGATCGCCCTCGCTGATGAGATCCGGGTGGAGAATCGCAGCATCCGTCCCGAGACCGACGCCCACCCCAAGCCATGCGGAAAACACCTCTCCTCGAGACAGGGCCGCACGACCGACGAGCCATCCACCGAAGAGCTGGTATCCCACCTCATCCGAAAGAACTCCCGACAGTTCGACACCCAGTCGAGTCTCCCGTGAGAGCGCGGTGAGCCACTCGAAACGAACCCGGGGCTGAAGGGCGTGGGCGAGCGCGAGGGACTGGCTGTTTGTCTCCAAACCCACGCCCCCCTTGAGCGTAAACTCCCATCGGGATTCCGCCTCGCCCTCCGCTGCATGTCCCTCCACGGGAAGACCCATGAGGAGAACCATCCCGAGCGTCGTGATTTGAATCCATCGCATGATCATCCCTCCACGTCTCACATGAGCTGACATGGGAACGTTAGGAGATCAACTCGTCTCTGGCAACGTCTCTGGACTTGTCGCGCCCCCCCCAACCGCCCTATGCTGGTGTTTCACGGAGGTCCTCATGCGCCACATCTGGAGAGCCACGCTCCTTCTCATCTTCATGGATTGCTTCGGCTGCTCGCCGCCACTTCCAGAAAACATCGGAGACTATGTCGATGAATGCATCCTCATGACTCCCGAACCGCACGCTCCCACGAAGGATGATCCCCATGCAGGCTACAAGAACGTGTACGCCTGTGGAATCTCCCTGGAGGAGCTGACGGCGCTCACCAACGAGGGAACTCCCTGGCCAGATGGAAGCATGATCCTCAAGGAATCCACGAAAATCCATCAAGCGCACCCGTGGCTCATCGCGACCGCCACCAAGCAATCCAGCGAGTGGAGCTGGGCCGAATACACCCGGAATTTCGCCACTGAGGAATTCGCCCAGATTCCGGTGGGCGAGGACACGTGCATAGATTGCCATCGGAAGGTGGAATCGACCGATTTCATCTACACCCGATTCCTCCCCGAAATCCCCTGACATGCGGATTTGGAGCGATTTGAGGGGAATTTACCTGCCCGATGCTGATAGCATTTCACTCAACACACAACGGACGCCTCTCTTGAACCGCCCTCCACGCTGGAGAACCGGATTCACCGAGGTACTCTGGAACCAAAATGAACTCGCCGAACTCCCGTGACAAGAGCGCGAATGAATGCTCCACGCTTCTCTTCGCCACAGAAGATGAGTTCACTGCCGGCTATCTCAAAGAAAGCATGGCTCCTTTTGGATATGCGATCCTCAGCACCCAGGATGGGCAGAAAGCCCTGGACATGGCGCGGGATGAGCGCCCCGATCTCATCATCGCCGACACGACCCTCCCGGGCCTCAACGGACACGACCTCTGCCAGACCTTGAAACAGTACCGCTCGATGGAATTCATCCCGATCATCCTGCTCAGCGCGATGGAGTCCCCGAAGGAGCGCGTTCGAGCATTTCAGGTCGGCGCGGACGCGTTCATGACCAAACCCCCGGACGATGTCGAGCTGCAAGCCCGGGTTCGGTCACTCCTACGCATCCGAACTCAAAACCAGCGGATGCTGGAGGACCGGACACGCTTCGAGCGCGAATTGGAAGAGCGGACTCTCGAACTGGAGGAACTCACTCAGGGGCTGGTCGCCTCGCTGGAGATGGCGAACACGTTCAACGACATCGACACCGGAGCACACATCCGGCGGGTCTGTGGCATCAGCGAAGCCCTCGCACGCGAGATGGGCCTCCCACTCTACATGTCCGAGAAAATCCGACGTTATGCCTCGCTCCATGACATCGGAAAGGTCGGAGTCCCGGACAAGGTCCTGAAGAAACGGGGAAAACTGGAGCACGATGAATGGGAGGAGATGAAGCGGCATACGCTCTATGGCTACGAACTCCTCCGCGCCGCAAACGTCGACCCGCTCGCCCAGAACATTGCGCTCTGCCACCATGAGCGATTTGATGGGACAGGATATCCCCGGGGCCTGAAGGGAGCAGACATCCCCATCGAAGCCCAGATCGTCGCGCTGGCCGATGTCTACGATGCGCTCCGAACCCGGCGGTGCTACAAGGAGGAATTCACCGTCAGCGAGTCCATTGAACTGATCGATGCGGAACGCGGGAAGCACTTCAATCCCGAACTCGTGGATGCATTCCACGCAAGCTTTGGGCGAATCCGCGCCGTGCGCAGACGATTCAAGGATGATCCCGCCATGGCGCAGATCGAGCGCATCCAATCCCTGATCACACCCGATCAGGACTAGAAGTTCGCCGAGCGGCTGCGATCCAGTTCCACAAGCAGCGGAGCATGATCCGAAGGACGCTCCTTCTTGCGCTCGTCGCGATGCACCTCTGCCCCCACGACACACTCCCGAAGCGCCTCACTGACAAGGACATGGTCAATGCGCATCCCGCGTTTCCGGCGGAATGACATCTGCCGATAATCCCAGAAGGTGAACGTTCGTGAAGAAAGAAAGGGCTTCGCCGCATCGTGGAGTCCGAGGGAGAGGAGCTTCGCCCAGGCCGCGTGCTCCAGGGGATGACAGGACACCTGGTCCTTCATCTCTTCTGGATCCCAGACATCGTCCGGAAGCGGCGCGATGTTCAAGTCACCGATGACCACCGTGTCCTCGTGACTGGAGAGGACCTGGTCCATCCAGCGTGTGAGCACC
>CAVOCR010000073.1:0-7742 GCA_963694245.1 Myxococcota bacterium | reverse complement strand
AGAACCGGCTTCCATGGACGCCATCCCGCTCGCCTTGAAGGACTTCCCGCTCCTTCTTTCGCCGCCGGTATTGATTGATGAATGCATTGCGCTGAATGCGAAGAAGCCATGCACGGCAGTTGGATCCGGGGCGGAATCCATCCCATGAGCGATAGGCTCGGAGAAATGTCTCCTGGACAAGGTCCTCGGCATCGCCCTCATTGCGGGTCAATCTCAACGCTGCGCGGTAGAGTAGATTGAGGTGGACGAGCGCTGTTTGATTGAAATCTGGGGTTCTGGGTACCGTCATGACTCCTCCTTGTCGGCTGAATTCCGCACCTGTTCAGGCTCTGGGTTTGCCGGTTCTCACTCTTGAGACGGCTACAAGGCGGGGAGGATTCAATTGGGAAGTGAATTAATGTTGGCGGCGTCGAGCACTGGTAGAAGACACCGCCTTGTGGTACATCGAAAAGGTGAGACTTTGAGAGGATTCGAAGATGTTGAAACTTCAGGTCGTGGACGATGATGGGCAGCGTCAGCTCTTTGAGAGCGCGGACGATGAGGTATCGATCGGTCGACGCGACGACAATGCACTTCACCTCAATGAGCGAAATGTTTCGCGAACACACGCTCGTTTTCTCCGAGAGGGCTCTCGCTTTTTTGTCGAGGATACGGGGAGTAGTTTCGGCGTTCGGGTGAATGGAATTCGGGTCCTCACACGCACTGCGGTTCACGCAGGTGACCAGGTGCAGATCGGTGATTTCACGATTGAACTGGGCGAGGGACTCGGCACGCGTGGATTTGATCGCCATGCCGCGGGGACGGTGGTGTCGACCGTCCAGATCACGCCCATGGATCAGGCCACATTGACGGTGGTGGGAGATGTTCTCGGGGGGGATTCACATCTCGTCGCGCGCTCTCCCTTCATTGTCGGCAGCGCAGAGACGGTCATGGCGCGTTTTGCCCATGATTCGGTCGCTGGAGAGCATGCGCGGATCCTTCTCGAAGAGGGGGTCTATCGGATTGAACCGATCGCCGGGGCCGAGTTGCGAGTGAACAACATGGTCAGCGGACCTCGTCCTCTTCAGGATGGCGATTCGATTCTGATTGGAGACATTCATCTTCGCTTTGACGAGCCCTCCTCCGTGCGGACGGATGTGTTTGGGTCGGCTGGAGTCAAATCCCCGGGTCGGGGAGTGACCTGGATGGCTTTTGCAGCGGTTGCCGTGGCGGTCGCCGTGGTGGCCGTCGTTCTGGGGGTCGGTGAGGAAAAAGGGGCCCCGACGACATCTCCGTCGATTCCCGTGGCCGGAGAACAGGTCGAGTCCCCGGGTGAGGCAGAAGCCGAGCTGGAGGCCCCTGCCGCTGCAGTGGATCCCATCGCAGAGAAACTCGCAGAGGCGAAGGCAGCGATGGGGCATCGTGATTGGAATCGGGCCATTGAAATTTTCGAGGCATTGCAGAAAGACTCCCAGGCGCCGGAAGAAGCCTCGATGCTGATGGACCTGGTGCGGGTGGAGAAGCGACGCTGGGACAGCATCCTCAGCATCGACAAGCTGTCGTCGAAGGGTCAGCACGTGAAGGCGTGGGAGCTGGTAGAGCAGGTGCGGGGAGGCATTTCCCCGGAGAGCGCGTATCATGGCGATTTCCAGAAACGGGTGACCAAGGTTGGAAGTCGCGCCGCCCCTCTGGTGATGGAGGCGAGCCGAGCAGCGCTTCGCCGGGATGAATATCGGCTGGCCATTCGCCTGGTGGAGGATGCGCTTCGCATGCAGCCCGGGAACGCGGACGCACGGGCGCTCAAGGCGGAGATTGTCGAAGCTCAGGAATTCGCCGCGGAGGCGGACGCGGCAGAAGCAGCGCGTCGGAAGACCCAGCGCAAGAGCGCGGTGAAGAAGCCGGCTGTGGCGGCGAAGGCTGCAAACCCAGCGGATCGGAAGCCGAGTCGCGCAGAGCGGAAGAAGGCGGCAAAAACGGCCTATGAAGAGGGTCGGGCGGCGAAGCTGAAGGGTAAGAACGCGCTGGCGATCACGAAGTTCAAGGAAGCCCTTCGAAACGCATCCTATCCGCGAGCGCACAAGCAGCTCGGGATTCTCTACGCGGCGCGTGGAGACTCGACGAATGCCATCAAGCATTATCGCAAATACATCAGGGGCATGCCCAAGGCGCCGGATCGTTCTTCCGTGGAGAACGCGATTCGCCGACTGGGCGGGAATCCCTGAGGGTGAATTCTCCAACGACCGCCATCCTTCTCGCGGGCGGTCGCAGTCGCCGCATGGGCGTCGACAAATCACAGTTGAAGTGCAGAGGAGAGACGTTCGCGGCGCGTGCCGTGGAGACTCTGTTGACTCATTTCTCGGAGGTGGTCGTGGTCAGCGGAGATCCTTCTCCGTTCCTCGACCTTCCGGTTGTTGTCGTTCCGGACGCCCCCGGACATGCGGACCCCATGGGTGCGGTGTTGACCGGATGGGGGCATGCAGAGCCTCACGCCGTATTTGTCACGGCGGTCGACATGCCCGGGTTGAACTCGGGGGTCATTGAGCGTCTGCTCATTGCAGCTCATGGGGATGCATCGGCCGCGATCATCGCTCCTGAAGGGGTTCGGGGATTTGAACCCCTGCATGCCCTCTATCGACCCGCTTCCATCCCCGTGATGAGGCGGAGGCATGCGGAGGGGGCGCGAAGTTTTCAACGATTGGCGGATGAACTCCCCATGAAGTGGGTGTCTCGGGAGAGCCTTGGCGCTGGAGAATGGTCTTTCCGCAGCGTGAACACCCCCGCTGATCTCGCGAGATGGAATGAATTCATCGCGCAATGAGTGCGATTTGTCGCGCCCTGCCCGGTGGCCCTCCATACTCGTCAGATGAGTCGTTTTTCGCGCATGTCGATTGTTTTTCGCCGCCTTCTCGGGACCGCCATCGTGCTCGTCGGCGTCGTCTCGACGGTCTTCGTGGTTCAGCGAATCGTTCCGGGAGATCCCGCCGAGATCCTCCTCGGTGACCATGCGACGCCTCAGCAACTCGAGGCCCTCCGGGAGCGCATGGGACTGAATCAACCCCTCACAGAGCAGTATCTCGACGTCTGGAAGGGCATTTTGGACGGAACACTGGGCACGAGTCAGGAGAACGCGGATCGTCCCAGGACAGTCATGAGCGTGCTTCGGGAGCATGCTCCTGCCACCGTGGAGCTTGCGCTCGCGGGAGTCGTCTTTGCGCTGATGATTGCGTTGCCTCTGGGAGTGATCTCGGGACTCCGACCGTGGTCCGCCTGGGATCAGGGAAGCGCTGTGCTCGCGTTGGCAGGGGTCGCGATCCCGAATTTTTTTCTGGGACCCTTGTTGCTGCATTGGTTTTCGGTTGAAATCCATCTGTTTCCCGATCCAGGGCAGCCTCTCGCAGGCCTCTCCACCCTCATTCTTCCGGCCCTTGTGCTGGGTACGGCCCTCGCAGCCAAGCTCACTCGAATGATTCGTGCCAGCGTGCTGGATCAGGTCAATGCTCCCCATGTGCTCGCTGCGCGCTCCCGTGGGTTGAGTTCCTCTCGCATCGTCATTCATTACATTCTCCGCGGCGCGATGGTTCCGGTTGTGACCATTCTCGCCCTGCAATTTGCGAGTCTGCTCACCGGTACGATCGTGCTGGAGAAGGTGTTTGCTCGACCGGGCCTGGGAAGTCTGCTTCTGGATGGCGTGGCGAGTCGCAATCACACGCTCGTTCAGGGAATTGTTCTCCTCTTCTCGTTTGCCTATGTCTTCGTCAACGGCCTTGCGGATGTCGTGCATACGGCGTTGGATCCCCGCCTTCGGCTGGGGGGCGGACACGCATGAGCAGCCCGTTCTCAGCGCGACCCTCGGGACGACGCATTGCGGTGCGTGTGGGGTTCTTCCTCGTCGGTCTGTTGATGGTCTGCGCGATTCTGGGGCCCGTCATCGCGCCTCATTCGGTGGACCATGTGGACCCGTCTGTAGCGCTTCAGGGACCTGGGTTGGAGCATTGGCTTGGGACCGATGAGGATGGGCGCGACCTGCTCTCGCTGGTGATCCATGGGGCTCGCTCTGCCGCCCTCGTTGGAGTGGGAACGGTCGCCATCTCTCTTCTCCTTGGGACACTTCTTGGAAGCGTCAGTGGCTATTTCGGAGGATGGTGGGATGAAGTGGGCATGCGGTTTGTGGAGATGGCGCTCGCTTTCCCGGGCATTCTCCTCGCGATCTTCATTGTGTTCCTGACACGGGATCCCGGCTTGTGGGCGGTCATTCTGGCGCTGTCGGCGACCGGATGGGCAGGCTATGCGCGACTTGTGCGCGGGCAGGTGGCCGTGCTGCGCGAGATGCCTCATGTGGAGGCGGCGCGGGGTCTCGGGGCGTCTCATGGGCGGATTCTCTGGGTGCATGTGTTGCCGGGGCTCTCCGGTCCTCTCGCCGTTCAGGCGACTTTTGGATTGGCCGGAGCGGTGCTGGCGGAGGCGAGTTTGAGTTTTCTGGGGCTCGGCCCGCAGGGTGTGGTCAGCTGGGGAGCGCTTTTGGATCAGGGGACGGTCCTGTTCTTGAAGACCCCCTGGGTCGCGACTTCGGCAGGCATGGCGATCTTCGCTACAGTGCTGGGAGTCAATCTCCTGGGGGATGCGTTGCGGGATTCTCTGGATCCCCACGCTCGTGGCACGTGAGGAGTGCATGAGAGGACGACAGATGGAAGAGGCGCTTCGCGGCGCCCGACAGATGCTCACGGTGGGGTTTGAGGGGACCTCTCCGACGCCTGAATTGCGGCGGTTCCTCGGCGAGCGGGGTGGGGGTGGCTACATCCTCTTTCGACGAAACCTGGAGGATCCCGACCAGATTCTGGACCTGAACCGTACGCTTCGCGGATGGGCGACGGGTCTTCCCGCGTTTGCGATGGTGGATCAGGAAGGCGGCCCTGTGATGCGTTTGAGGGGGTGGGGCTCTGATGTTCCGGCGATGGCGGCCGTGGGACGGAGTGGAAGCGCTCGTCATGCACGTCGGATGGGGGAACTCCTCGGAAGGGAGATTCATGCGGTGGGGTTCAATGTCGATTGTGCGCCGGTGCTGGATGTGCACTCCAATCCTGACAATCCGATCATTGGGGATCGTGCGCTGGGAACCGATCCGCGGGAGGTCGGGCGCCTCGGCGGGGAGTTCATCCGGGGCATGCACCGGAGCGGAATTCTGACCTGCGGGAAACACTTTCCCGGGCATGGGGACACGCTCCTCGACAGTCATCTGGATCTTCCCCGTCTCGACCACGATCGCGCTCGATTGGATGCGGTGGAGCTCGTGCCCTTTCGAAGGGTGTTTGCCGAGAATCCTCCTGCGCTCGTCATGACCGCGCATGTGCTTTATCGGGGCGTGGACCCGGATCTGCCCGGGACCTTGTCGCCCACGGTCACGAAGCACCTTCTTCGCGAGGAGATGGGCTTCCAGGGAGTGGTCGTCACCGACGATCTTGAGATGAAGGCGCTGGCCGACCGCTACAGCATCGAGGAGATCGTTCGACTCGGACTGGAAGCGGGCGTCGATGTGTTCCTGATCTGCAAGGAGGAGGAACGCTGGATGAGGGCGGAGGCGGAGCTGGAGCGACTGCTCGTCGATGGACTCATTTCAGTCGACCGGATTCAGCGCTCAGTTCGCCGAATTGCGCGGGCCAAGGGACCCCTCCGGGATGCGCTTGTGCCCGATGCGGAAGCGCCCTCTCGAGTTCTCCGATGTTCGGAGCATCTCGCGTGGTTGGAGGAACTGGCGCAGGCAGAACTCTCCGCATGATCCCCGTTCAGTTCTGGGAACGTGCGCAACGCACTCCGATCGCCGAATAGCTCTCTTCGGGAGAGGCTGCGCGCTCGAGAGCGGCCGGGCCGGGTCGTCTTGCGGTCAGGTAGAGGGCATTGGGGAGAGCATTCCATGCCCCGGACCGAAGGACGTGCGCTTCCCCATCGGGAGGTCCCGTGGGGTTCTCGAAAACAGGGTTCGCGTATGCGTCCGCAGCATACCAGTCGCTCACCCATTCCCAGGCGCCTCCTGCAGTGTCGTGGAGACCCAGGGGGCCTTGCGCGTCGGGACGGGACCCCACTTCGCGTGTTCCCTGTTCACAGGCATTTCCCTCCGAGTCTGTGAAGGAGGCGAGCGCGCAGTCTGGGGTTTCACCACCCCAGGGAAACACGTAGGTGTCTTCGGCTCCTCGTGCGGCCCGTTCCCATTCGGCCTCGGTGGGCAAACGGAGACCGCGGTACGCGCAGAGGGCCATGGCTTCGGCATGTGTGAGGCCGACGGCTGGATGAACGCCCGCAGTGTCCCGTAGATCCTCCACCCAGCCGGTTTCTGCGATCCAACCCCCCCACTCCGCTGGGGGCGCGCAGGCATCCATGGCCACGCACTCGGCATGCTGTGCGACGGTCGCGGGGTATCGTTCGATGGAGTAGGCCGACAGCCACACGGCGTGAGCGGGTGATTCATCGGCATCTTCGAGCCCCCCTTCCCAACCCATCGTGAATGCGCCGGCTGGAATGGGGATCAGGCTTCCGATTTCGCGGGCGGGGGTGGCCGAGACGATCGCGCTTGCGGGGTGTTCGACCCCGTTGGCATCGAATAGAGCGACTGAGGCGAAGAGGGTCACGCCGTTCATGGGGACCGGGATCCGCACGTGGGTCTCGTCGACAACGATGATTTCACCCGGCCATGGGAGCGCCGAGTTTCCGAGCGCCCATTGGACGCGAGCACCGGCGATGAGGACGCTTGCGGGAACTCCCCACGAGATGACGACCGCCCCGTCTTCTGCATCCGCGTGGACAAAGCTGGGGGTCCAGGAGTCATGGGGGGCAGGTCGCGGGGATCCCTCCGCTTCCGTCTCAGGGCCTGGAATGGTGTCACAGGCGCATGCGAGGAGGGGGAGGCAGACCAGGATTGCCTTCAGCACGGATCCACCTGTCCAGCGTCCAGGAAGGGGCCCTGGACATCATCTTTGAGGGGGAACATGGTCTGGCTTTGCCCAAAGTGGTCATCCTTGTCTCGGACGAGCACTTCGAGGACCACGTTCTCTCCCTGATAGCTTGTGCCACTGCAGCCTTCAAAGCGGACCTGCTGAAGTTTGCTCGTGAAGATTCCATCCTCCCCGCGTGTCAGCTTGGTGGTCTCTTTGATGAAGGCGCCGACGACGATTCCATTGATGCGGAGTCGGGCATAGAGATCGCCGTAGAAGAAATCCTCGGGGATGTGCGGGGCATCAATCTGATAGACCACCGCGAGGTGAACTCCCCCCTGAAATCCTTCACAGATCTCCATGGGCTGGTTCGGTTGGAAGGGATACACGTTCTTCTGAACGTCCCTCCAGCCCATGGTGACGTCCATGAGCGGTTCCCCGCATGTCCCGGGATCGACGGTGACGCCGAGGGCACAGGCACACGGTTCGACCAGTCCGTCCCCGTTCAGATCCTGGCAGGCTCCCAGCCAGCCGGAGGGGCATTGGGGGGTGGGGGTTTCATAGCAGGGGGTGAGAAACGGGACCTCGTCCTGGGGATTGAAGCATCCGGGAGTGCTGTCAGCGCCAACGTCCGCATCCGCACCGGTCTCTCCGTCGGTGATGTCCGCGTCTTCGTTTTCCTCGGAGGTCTCGGCATCTTCCGCGGTGTCTTCCACCGTGTCTTCCGTCGGGATTTCCGCATCGTTTTCGAGAATGTCGGAGGTCGTGGTGACATCTGGACCCCTTGCGTCGATGTCCTCGCTCCCGGTTTCGGTCGGGAGGTCGGAGTCACACTCTGCG
>CAVOCR010000072.1:0-7816 GCA_963694245.1 Myxococcota bacterium | reverse complement strand
GAGCTATGCAGAGAAAACCCAGGGAAAGGCGCTCGTGGACATGCTGACATACCGGGTGGCGAAAGGGGCGTGCGCTCTCTTCCTACAGGGCTTGATCGTTGTCGGACTCGTCAGCTGGGTGGGACCCAGCGCCCTCGTCCTCGTGGGAGTGTGGATCGTCCTGACAGTGATCATTGTCCGACGTCACCGCGAAGTGGAAACACCCCCCGCCAGTTCAGACGTTGGACCTCTCGACACCTGAGCTATTCAAGAGGGAGCGATCCACATCCGCCGCACTCCGAGACGCAACGATCCGCGCACAGCTGATCCCATTGCGTTTCACAGCAATAGAAATCCGCCCCACACACGCAGTTCTCACAGGGACAGCCCTCGCATCCCGGGGAACTCTCCGGAACACAGCCCCGAAAACCGCACCCGCCGCAGCCGCTGTCACACAACGCCGCACATGCCGCTGTCCAGTTCGAGGTGCAGCAGCTCGGCATCTGACTGCAGACACACGACTCGCAGAGACAGCCAGAGCAGCCCTTCACGGACTGAAGGTTCTTCTCACAGACAAAGCATTTGTCCGCATCACAGTTCTCGTCGTTCCACTTGCCGTTGGAGTAGACGTGTACGCAATCCTCGGCATTGGATTTGTCATTCGGCTCGCCCGGATCCCAGTTCGCATAGGCCGAGGAGTTTTCAAGAAGGGCGCCGTCCGTCCACTGGAACGAATTCTCTGCCTTCATGTCGCTCAGACCGATCCAGAACTGACTGCACGAGGCGAGATTACCGACAAATGTATTCTCATCTGCGAAGTGAATCGTCGCAAGGTAGCCCCCCCAGTTCTCGCAAGCGATCTTGGCATCTGGCCATTCCGCGGTGCTCGAGAAGGACTTGTAGCAATTGCCCGTGAGCGGATGAACGAATCCATCACAGGTTTTCATGCTGGCTTCGACACCGAGACTCGCAGAGGCCTTGCACCCATCATTGAACTGACCGCATCCCCCACAGTCTCCCTGACACTCCGAGACACACTGGCTGTCCCAGCCGGTGGTGCAGCAATAGGGGTCCAGCCCACAGACGCAGTTCCCGCAGATGCATCCAGGACAGTGGGGATCCGCCGACTGACTGCAGCCTCCCGCCGAATATTCGCAACACCCGCTTCCCGAAGGACACGGGAATTGACCCGCACCACAGGAGACTTCGGCGACGCATGAACCCCATTGTCCCCAGCTGCATGTCTCACCGCATACACGCGTTTCGATCTTTCCGGTTCCGCAATTCTGACTCTCGGAATCCCCGGCTGCACACTCTCCCTGATCCAGGCAGGGGCCGGGCGCATCCCATTCACAGAGGTCCGTGCAGCTCGAGATCCGCGTGCCACACTTGCCGCACTCCTGCACATCGTCTTCCCCGGGAGTGCAGATGCCGCTCCCAATGCAGTTCTCCACCGGGCCCCAGGTGCACGAGGGGTCGCAGGTCACGGTCCCGAGGCCACAACTCCCACAGGAAGCCACCTCCGTGGCACCCGGGATGCACTCGCCCACCTCTTCCTGACAGCTGCTCCAATCGCCCCATTCACAGTCATTGTCGCAAATCCGATTGCGATGCCCGCACTTTCCACAGGGAAGCGTCTCCACCTGACCCGGTGCACAGGTCTTTTCGTTCTCACACAGAGGCTCCGTCTTCCATTCTCCCTGCCCGGTGCAGATCGCGTTCGCCTCTCCACAATTCCCACAGGAAACGGTCGTCACCTCTCCCGGAGCACACGAACAGTCAGCGGAGTCCTCGCAGGGCCCCCAGAAGAGATCCTCCCCACAAGTCTGAGAACCTTCCGAGCAGATCCCCGCACACGCTTGCGTCGCACCCGGTTCCTCACACGGTGAACAGCCCTCGTCGGTGCCCCCGTCGCAATCGTTGTCGATGCCATCCCCACACACGTCCGGGGTCCCTTCGGGAGGAAGCACGTCGCCGAGGCAGGGATTGCAATCCACATCCTCCGCGTCCATGACTCCATCACAGTCATTGTCGATTCCGTCTCCGCAAATCTCCGGAACGCCCTCGTCCGGTCCCAATGCACACGGGTCGCAGTCTTCGTCAAAGGCCCCATCACAATCATCGTCCACGCCATCACAGGTCGTGTCGTTCGAGAACACGGGAGAAGCGTTGCAGGGAGCCCACTTTCCAGCCTGGCACACCTTGTAGCCCTGATGACAACCGTCGTAGCAGACCTGGGTCTCCCCGGGCGCACAGTCGACGTCCACACACTGATTTTCCTGACAGATGGAGAGGCAGTCCTCGAGGGGATTCACGCAGCACTGTGCGTCCGTGACGCATCCCCCCTGACCCTGGCATGCGCCATTCGACAGACAGATGTACCCGTCCGGGCAATCACTCGCGCTCTTGCATCCTGAGCCAGTCGGATCCACGGGAGAGGAGGGGCAGCCCATGAATGCCAGACCCACCATCACCCACAGACTCAATACCGCGCACGATCCAACCCACCGAACACCCAATCTGCTTGAGGAGATCAAAATCAATTCAGACCTGTCAGGATAAGAGTCCAGGGCTCATAGCAGATTCCGATGCTCGAATAGGGGCGCACTTCGATGACGTATTGCCCGGAATCATTGGAGTTGCTCTCCTCCCACACAAGGATCTCATCCGCATTGTCAAACACGGGATACCCCTCGGCGACGGCGATGGCGTTGCCATTCGCACAGCCTCCCATTCCCTCGAAGAGAAGAATGTCATTGTCCAGGCCCGCCGGCTGATTCTTCAGCTCGACCACAATCTCCTCGGAGAACACGATCAAATCCGAAACATCAAAGCAGAAGAAGTCCGAGTCATTCTCTTCATCGGTCGTTCCATACACGGTCTGCGTTCCCTCGTCCTCCGCCTCGTCTCCGAGATCGGTGCAGGTGAAGCAGCTGTTGTTCGGCTCGTGGGAGTCGGGAGCGTTGAGGTCGGAACCGTTGCAGTCCTCATCCAATCCATTGCCACAGACTTCCGTCAAATCCCCCGGCTGAATCGAATTCAGACACGAACCCCACGGACCCCACTCGCAGACCTCCTTGCACTCCCGTTCCTGCAATCCCAGGGTGCACAATCCCACCGTGGTCGAGCCACAGGACTGGGTGTCGAACGGTCCATTCGGATCACATTCGCCTTCGTTTCCACAGCTGCTCCAGGCGTCCCAGATGCACTCATTCTGGCAGCTCCGCTCCTTCTGTCCGCAATTTCCACACGCCTCGTATTCTTTTGACCCTGCTGCACAGCCCTCGTTCTGACATTCCCCATATTCGGTCCAGCTGCAGCCATCAATGCACGACTTGACCTTCGTTCCACAATTTCCGCAGGCCTGCTCAAGCTCTTCGCCGGGATTGCACATCGAGGACGGGTCTTCGATGCATGAAGTGGGCTCACCCCAGGTGCAGTCCTCCAGGCATTCCACCGAGAATTGACCGCAATTCCCACAGGAGGAGACATCCACAGCGCCGGGGACGCATTCGCTCGTCTCGACACATTCGCTGATGGCTCCCCAGGTGCAGTTCTCCAGGCAGGTTCGGGATTGCAACGCACAATTTCCACAGGCGGTCACTTCCTCCTCACCCGGAGAACAATCCCCTTCCCCCACACAGAAACCAGCAGGCGGATGCCAGGTCCCGTCCGCTCCACAGGACACCTCTTCGAGTCCACAGAGACCGCAAGGAACGCTCTTCACTTCACCCGGTGAGCAGCAATCCTCCTCCGTGGAGCATTTGCTGAACGTCCCATCGTCCCCGCATTTCTGAACGCCTTCTCCGCATTCACACGGTTTCTCCTCGCCCGATTGGCATGCAGGACAGCCTTCATCCGTGCTGCCGTTGCAATCATTGTCGATCTGGTCGTGACAAATCTCCGGCTCCACCGGGCTCGCGTCGCATGCTGCCCACGTTCCGTTCACGCAGATCTCATACCCCTGATGGCAGCCGTCAAAGCAGACATTCTTGTCTCCCGGCACGCACTGATTGCCCACACAGTTCCCGGCGACGCAATCGACTCCGCAGGAGGCGACCCCGGCTGGACAACAATCAATGGACTGGGTGCATTGGGATGCCGCTGCGCACGAGCCGGACGGAAGACATACGAAGCCGGCAGGACAGCTTCCCTCCGAGCACGCAATCAGGCACAGACCGTCCTTGCAGGAAAGACCCGCGGCGCAGTCTGCGCTGGACGTACACCCGTCACTCTCCCCGGTCGGACCACAGCCCAGGAGAAATAAAGCGACAGCGATGGGAATCAAGAACCTCACGATGAACCACGGTAGATGCCTCGCATGCGCGTGTCAAAATGAGGCTCCATCCTCTCGCATCATTTTCAACTCATTTCCGAAGCAAGGATGCGTGGACATGACGAGGAGCCCCAGTGTATCCTGGCGACGAATGTGGACGAAGGGAGGAGATCGAATGGGTGCAACGAAACTGAAAGCAATGAGCGCAGAGGAACTCGAGGAGATGTACGATCATTTTTTCGAAAACACGCTCTGGCCCGGAGGAAGCTTCTTCCACTCCATGATCCACTCTGCCGAAGATCTCGCCTCTGCCATGGAAGAAGGGGTGTTTCACGCATTTCGCTCGGAATCGGGTGACCTCTTTGGCCTGATCGTGACGCATGGGGATGTCCCGGCCCATCTCGACATCATCCCGGTATCGACCGAAGAGGAACTGAGTCCCGAGAAGGGAAAGCCGATGCTGGAGGCGCTCCTCGCGTGGGGTTTTGAACACACGGAGAGCGACACCTTCCACAAGTATCTGGACCACGAAGCCGGTCCCGTCCTCGAAAAATTTCAGGAATGGGGATTCTCGGCAGTGGAAAGCGACGAATGCGGCGACGGTGAACCCTGGCTGGTCTACGCCATGAACAAGGATGCCTTCACCGGTCAGCTCAGCTGAGACGCCTCAGCCCTCCCTCCACGCGCCACAAATCCCCCGGAAGAAGCACGACGTGCGTCCTCGCGACTCACCCCTGGGGGTGTGCATCGACAGGTAGGTTGAACATGGAGAGGAAAGGGGTCCGGCTCATGCGGCCGGAAGAGACTCAATCACACGCGATGAGACATTTCGCCGCGGGAAGCGCGCTGGTTGGAAGTCCCTGATCGCAGTTGTCGGCGAGCGTGATGTTGGGAGACCAGCTCCATTCATTGAAGATCGCCTCTCCCATCAAGCTTCGAACGCCGCAGAGATCGTAGTTGTACAGCTGCGCACGACGGACATAACGAACCGTCTGGCGAAAGACCACTGCACACTTCCCGTTCGGAACCTTCGAACTGTAGGCGAACATCGTGGTGTCCTGCTCAGTGGTCACCCAGCTCTCAGACCAGGACTCCTGGTTGTTTTTGGTGTAGTTCTCAGTGATTCCTGCGCTCCCGCCCATCTGGTAGGTCACGCTCTCACCCTTGACACCAGTCTCTGTGGTCTGACTCGAAGTGGTGTCCTGACTGGCCAGTCCGTACGTCCCCGACATGGACTCGCTGCTTCCATCCGTGGTGACACTTCCGAAAGCGACCGTCTCACTGTCCGATTCGTACATGTGCTCGCCGAAACTCGAATTGCTTCCGAGCTTCTCGCCCACCGTCGTACCGGTCTTGCCTCCGGTCTTGGCGCCCACGGTGGTGCCGACCTTGCCGCCCACCTTCGCGAATCCGGGAATCGAGCCCTCGCCGCTGACTTCCGTGTTCACGGATCCCGAGACCTCGCCATAGACCTCCGCGGCCTCGTTCACAAAGTTCTCCTGATTCACACCCTCGTTCGCATTCCATCCCCATTGGGTACCATCCGTCGACGAGACATTGGTGGAGTTCTGTTCACTCGTGGAATAGGCGGTGCCATACGTCTCGGAGGCGTTCTCGCTCTCGGAATGACTTTGCCCAATGGAATTCGACAACGAAGTCGAAGAGGACTCGCTCACGCCCTCGGACCAGTTCGAATTCGAAATCGAGCCCTGAGCCGCCGAGAAGGACTCGCTCACGCTGACGGAGACTGAGTTCTGTCGGGACTCGCTATGCGTCTCGGCATACGTGAGAGTCGTTCCGATGCTTCCCGTGATGGGACCATGAACCGCCACGGGCTCATAGAGTTCGGCCAGCTTGCGGCTGCCGTCATAATGAAACTGAATGGGGCGCACGACGCTGAGTGGAATCGCCGTATGGTAATGATTGTCGTTCGCGTCCACTGCCGTGATCCGAATGGAGCTGATCGAACGCTCGACATCCTCGGGGACCGGATTGAACACCACGATCTCGTTCTCCACCCAGCTGCCCCAGGCGGGATCTCCGAGACGATCCACGTTGCCCTGTGCCTGGTGTGTGAAGGACGTCCACGACTCCGGGTTGTCGGGGTCGTTGATGTTGGTCATCTCGTAAATGAAGTACTCGGGGTAGAAGCCCATCGCCTCCACCTCAATCACATAGGGCAGTCCACCCAGCGCACGAAGCGCGGGGCTCCCGCAATCCGCCGTGACGATTTCGCCATCTTCAAAATCGATGACGGGTTCCAGCTTGCGAATCAGAATCGACGGCTTGACCTGAATCTGGACATTGGTCTTCTTCGGACCCACTTCCTGCGTGCCATCGGCATATTGGTTGATCGCGTAGACGCTTCCGACAAACGTTCCCGCCCGATTTCCATTCGCCGTGAACGGCACCGTGAAGGGACCGAATCGATTCCATCGCAGCACTTCGGTTCCCGAAGGAAGGGACTGGTTTCCGAGGCTTCCCTGCTCGACAAACTCACCATCGTAGAGCGGAGCGATCGGGAAGGGCGCCACGAGCTCAGGGACCTGATTCCCCTGATCATCCATCCAGACGTAGTCTCCGTCGAAGACGATCATCGTGCGACCCTCTGCTGGGCTCAGAAAGTTCTGCCCATAGAAGGTGAGGGGTTCACCGACAACAAGACTGGAAGAGTCGAGATGGTCCACCACGGGAGCCGTGCTCACCACCGGTTCCACCTCTTCGCATCCCAGCTGCCCCAGCAGCCCGAACACCATCATCATTCCAATCCACTTGCTTCGATTCATCATCAGATCCTCCGAGGGTCGGCGCACGCTTGCCACACGCGTTGTACATAGGTGTCCCGCGTACGCGAGTCAAGGAAGTCCCTTCAAGAAAGAGTGCAGCACCACATTCAGCAATGCCGCGCCTGACCCTGACGCGCTGCGTCAACCCGCACCTGAAAGCGCCCGGGAAAACCATCCACCCGTCATCGCATCAATCAGCCCGGTGAGCTCCTCGAGCCGCAGCTGCTTCGTGAGCAGCGAGGCCTGATCTGCCGGAGGGGTCAGGATCATGTCCACCTGGAGGCGCCGACGCATGTAGTACAGCCGCGTCGATTCCTTCAACAGACCCTCCACCAGACCTGCGAGGGAAGCCACATCCAGCTCCTCTGCATTGAACACGAGCTGGGGAAGATTCCACGCGACCTTTCCACGCACATCGAACCCCCGACCCGACGCTCCCCGCGTCACCCAGGGAGCGAACGCGTACTCGTAATGATCCGTGGTCTCGTTCAACGACGAGTCCACCACGCCACCCGAGACCTCCACCACCGGCGCGAGCGCCTTCCAGGAAGCTCGCGCACGCATCGAGTTCACCTGCTCGGTGTTCACACGAAAATACTGGAGCGCGGCCTCCTGTACATCCCGGACACCCGGCTCCGACTTCAAGGCGTCCAGGCGGGTCTGAGTCGCCCGATCGAAGCTCTGTGCCTCCACCGAAATCGCCCCCACAACCATCAGAACACAGGCGGTCAGGCCGATCCTCCATTGTCGTTGATTCATGGTCTACTCTCCTTTT
>CAVOCR010000071.1:0-7841 GCA_963694245.1 Myxococcota bacterium | reverse complement strand
GACGTGGCGGCGCGACACGGATGAATCCGGGAGGATCACGTCACATTCAGGATCCCGACCCATTGAAAAGGGCGTGGCAAGTGCGCCGATGCTCTCACCCTGGACAACGACCTCAACGGTGTTCATGGAGAAGACCTCCCAGTCTCAATGGAGGGACACTAATTGCCCAGCCATGGGGGCGTCAAGACACGGCGGGCTCGTTGAACCTCTGGCGCAGTGCTGATAGGTTCATGGCATGGCGGTGAAACTCTCCCACAATCGGATCGATGACTGGCTTCACGTGGGATCCAACCCAGCGGAACCTGCGGACATCCTCCACCTCGCCCGTGTCCTGGGTGTGACCGCCGTCGTCAATTTGCAGTCGGACGAGGATTTCGCGCATCGGGCGATCAACTGGCAGGCGTTTTGGACCGTCTATACTCAGAATGGAATCGCCGTGGAGCGGGTGCCCATTCTTGATTTTGTTCGACCGGATCTCCTTCAGAACCTGGAGCGGGCCGTGGAGACGGTGCATCGTTTCCGGGAGTCTGGCGCCACCGTCTATCTTCATTGCAATGCGGGCGTGAATCGCTCTCCGACCGTGGCGATCGCCTATCACGTGCTGCATGGGGGGCTTTCGATCGCGGATGCCGCGGCATTCGTCCAGGGGTCTCGTTCCTGTGTCCCCTATCTGGACGTCGTGGAGCGCTGGATCGCTCAGCGTTGAGTATCCGTGAGGACGACCAGCCTCCATTCAAATGTTTGTCGATAGGGCTCGTTGTCGTGGATGAGGGAGCGGTTCGCGGCAAGCGCACCGCTCGCCGCCAGGCTTAGTCCGGCGCCTCCCATCATTCCAATCAAGAGGTTGTCTCCTCGCTGGGGGTCGTCGAAATCCAGCGTTTGTTCGAGGATCACGCTGGAGATCAGCAGTGCAGCGCCGAGCGCGGCAGTGGCGAAGGTCGCGATCTCCACGGGGGGAGGAGGGCGCTTCAACGTGGTGATCTGCAGGAGGTGATTCCGTCCCGCCGAAAGAACCAGCGTGCTCTCGACGGGAGAAGCGCCTTCGGCTTCGATTCGGATCGCATGTACGCCGCCGGTAGTGGGATGAGGGTGAGAGGCGTCGAGAAGGACGCCATCAAGTCTCACCTGCGTTCCTGGAAGATCCATCGGCAGGGTGATTCGGATCTCAGCGCCCGGTGGCGGATGGAGCTCGTTCGAGGGGGCTTCCTGAGCCGTGCTGGGAGGCGCAAGCAAGAGGAACATCGCCGCGCCAAGGAATGAACCCGTTCGCTTCGCGCGTTTCATCCATGAGGTGGAGTTGGGCATCGAGACGCTCTCCTCGGCCATTCGCGACCTGAACCAGGATAGGGAACCTTGGAAAGAGAGACAAGCCCCGAGAAAAGCGGGGGATTTCATCCAGGGCGCAAACTTGACCCGACCCCATACCTCTCTTATCGTTGCCGGGCAGTGCAAAACCGCACGATTGAAGTGCTTTTGGGGAGAGAATCCGTGAACTTCGCGCCACTCTTTCGTCGCCTGTGCACCTCCTGTGCGCTCGCGATGTTTCTCGTGATTGGAGCCCCCTGGGGACTCTCCGACACGGCTTTTTCTGCCACGACGCCCGCGGCTGAGGACCTCACGCTCAAAGAAGCGACGGCCTGGCTGGGTGACCCCGTTCATCGGGATGTCGCCATGAAGGCGCTCGGCCTTCATGGAAACGATGGGCTTCAGGCTCTCACGCGCTGGTGGAAAACGCATCGATCGGATGCCGTGGCGTGTGCTCGAGTCGCGGAAGGAGCGCTCCCCTTCCGGGAGAAAGCCCGCGGCCTGTTCAGTCAGCTTCTACGCAATCGGAAAGGGCAGGAGGGGGTGGTTTCTGCGTTGATCCGCCTGGAGCCGACACCCACCGCGCATCCGCTGCTCCTCGAAGCGATTCGGACGCTTTCGAAGGACTCGGCCCGCGCAAAGGCAGTCCGGGCCCTTGGGGAAAGAAAGGATTCCTCAGCGGTTGGCTTGTTTCGGAAGGTGCTGGTCCGGGGAGGGCCGGAAACCCGTGCGTGGGCGGCTCGCTCTCTCGCCATGACGGGAGAGAGTCGTCACAACACGCTCTTGATTGAGCGTCTTCAAGCGGAAGGTCGTCGGGAAGGCGATGCGAACAAGGCCGTGCGGGAGGCGATTCACTGGGCGTTGGGCACTCTCGGGGGGGGAGAAGTGGTGGTCCCACTTGTCGCCGCTCTGGATCGTGCGTCGGATCGCAATTCCATCGTGATGGCATTGGTGCGATTGGATGAACTCGCGATCCCCAGTCTGGCGACGGTCATCAAGCGTGGAGACACCCGGCGGATGCAGGGAGCCGTCTCTGCGTTGCTGGAGATTGGTGAGAAGTCCGCCCCTCCTCTGGTGGAGGCCCTCATCAAGCGGACGCCTGCGGTCCGGGCGGCCGCACGGGATCTTCTGATCGCGCTGCGTGCGCCTTCCACTCCGAGGAACATCGCGGCATTGCTGGAGACTCAGACGGTCGATGATCCGTCCGAAGTGCTCGCGGTGCTCGTGCACTATGAAGCGGAGCAGATGGTTCCCGTGCTTCGTCAGGCACTGACTCACGCCAACCCGGGAGTTCGCCGCGCGGCGGTCGAGTTCACGGGCAGGGCCGACATTCGAGTCATGATTCCCCTTCTTCTGGAACTCGCGGAACTGGAGACCGATCTCGGGGTTCAACGCGAAGTGATCAAGCAGCTCCATCGCATGGGTGTTCGGGAGTCGGCGGATGCCCTCGGACGTCTCGCGGAAAGTCCTGTGGTCGACATTCGGGTGTCAGCGCTCATGGCTCTGGCAGACCTTGGGCGGACACGGCATGTCGTTCCCATCGTCAAGGCGGCGCATGACAACTCCCCTGATGTTGTGAAGGACGCGGCACGCCACGCTCTTCGTCGCATATCCGCAGAAGACCCTCGGGCGTTCAACTCCGCTCGATGGCTCCACTGGGCGGGTGCGGCGGAGCGCCGGATCCGAGACTGGGAGCGAACTGCGGCTCCGATCGGTCGTGGCGAGGCGGTTGCGCACGATGGCACGTTGATCCCCTATCGGGTGGCAGGTCGTACCGGTCCGGTGGTCATCGTGTTGCATGATGGGCCCGATGGAAACAGTGGCTACCTCGTCCCGCGACTGGATCCGCTGTCCCAGGGCGCCCGCATCGTGACCTACGATCGGCGGGGACGCGACGGGAGTGAGGAGTCCGAGGTGTTTCTCGCCGGCTATCGCCCCGCCGTGGATGTCGCGGATCTCGAGGCCGTACGGAGAGCCATGAAGGCCCCTCACGTCTTTTTGATGGGCCATGGGTTTGGGGGAATGGTGGCGCTGGCCTATGCCAAGTCGAAGCCAGAGCATGTCTCTGGGATGATGCTGATGAACACCGGGGTGCCGGCCGCGGAAGAGTGGCCGACGCTGGTGGAGTTGAAGAACCGCCTCCCGGAACCCTGGCGTGGAGATTTGGAGGGACTGCTGGAAGAACGGCATGTCCATTCCCCCGCCGCATTTGCTCAGTATTCCCTCGATTTGTCCTTGATCGGAGCGGTTCAGAATCGTCGACTCCTTCCCGTGTTGCGGGAAGAGGTGACCACTCGTGGACGTGCGGTTGAGCGCTTGTGGGAGGCCTGGGGACAATATGACTTCCGGCGCTGGTTGCGGGACACCCGCATTCCCACGCTTGTCGTCGGCGCACGGGGTGACATTTTCGGGGAGGGGCACATCCAAAAGCTCCAGGCACTGATCGCCAAGAATGACCGGGTGCGGCTTGCAGTCGTGCCGGGAGCCCGGCACTATCCGTTCATTGAAGAGCCTGGCCCGACCCTCGGACTCTTGCGGAATTTCATCGCAGGGACACGCTGAACAGGGGGCTCTTCCGAGTGGAGGGCTCCATGGCACAGCAACAAGACCTCGACCAGCTGGTTCACGTGATCGCCGCCCGGGTGCGCGAAAAGCTCCAGGCGGGCGCACGTGAGGGCCTCACGAACACGTCGCCATGTGGCGGCAAGAAAGAGGATTGCGTGGGATGTGGATGGAGCGCCTCGCGTCGTCCAATGGCGACGCGTGCGATCCTTGAAAACGGCGCCAGCCGTGTCGCGGCCGCTCCGAATGTGGGGTCGGTGGACAGCGATCTCGCCGCCCATATCGATCATACGCTTCTCAAGCCAGATGTGACGAAGGATCAGCTCGCGGTCCTGTGCGACGAAGCCAGGCGCCACGTGTTTGCCTCCGTGTGCGTGAACCCGTCGAATGTCCGCTATTGTGCGGGTCAGCTCGCGGGGACACCTGTTCGGGTCTGCACCGTGGTGGGGTTTCCGCTGGGGGCGACGACCGCAGGCGCGAAGGCGTACGAAGCGCGTGAGGCGATTCGTGCAGGCGCGACTGAAATCGACATGGTGATCAACATCGGTGCGCTGAAATCGGGGGATTATGCGACCGTTCTTGAGGATATTCGCAAGGTCGTGGAGGCCTCACGTCCCCACGTGGTGAAGGTGATTCTCGAGACGGGTGGGCTCGATGACACGGAGAAGATCATCGGGTGTACGCTCTCCAAGGTTGCGGGGGCTCATTTCGTGAAGACCTCCACTGGTTTTGGGCCGGGAGGCGCCACGGTGGACGATGTCCGTCTGATGAAGGCGGTGGTCGGCGATGAACTCGAGGTCAAGGCGAGCGGGGGAGTGCGGGATGCCGCCGGAGCGAAGGCCATGATCGAGGCCGGCGCGACGCGCATCGGCGCCAGCGCATCTGTCTCCATCGTCACTGGACAGAAAGCGAAGTCTTCCGGTTATTGAGCCGGGCTCGCCGGGCGCGCAGGTGCCTGGGCTGGTTCTGGAACCGGGTCCAATACACCAAATCGAATCTTGTGCCGCTGACAGATCAGCTGGGTCCGAACCACGATGGGCGGGTCGAGACGCTCCAGACCGAGGAGACTCGCCATGAGTTCATCCGGTCGGATGGAGCCTTCACCCGCGAGATGGAGGCGCATGCGGACGACCGGGCCCGGCACGTCTTCGAGTTCGGGGACGGCCTGTGTCAGCAGCGTGGTCTCCACCCGCTCCAGGACCTCCACCAATGGCCGGAGTTGAACCGTCTGCAGTCGTCCACTCTTGCGTGCAATTCGTTCAATCGGCCATTCCGGGGATTCGAGAAATCGCGCGATGGCAGCATCGATTTCATCCGGGGTGCCGGGGACCGCGACCAGGAAGTCCGCGTATCGGACGAGTCGTGCGACCGGGGGGTCGCCTGCGCTCACCTTGCGGGCACCGAGGAAATGGAGACCCGGAGGCGTGAATTCATTGAGTCGAGCGATCAACTCCTCCTCATTCACCGTGTCCGTGATCGTGGCGTCCAATGCCTCCGCGACGCTCCACGAACCGAGCGGGAGCGCGGGCCCATAGTTCATGATGGGGCGGGGAGAATAGCCCTTTGACAAGCGCGTGGTGATGCCCGCTCGTTGAAAGACGCGCGGGAGCTTCCGGACCATGTCGAGATGACTGGTGAGGCGCAGCGGACCCACCTTGGTGTAGTGCAGGCGGAAGCGTTGTCCTTCGGGCTGCTCTGGCCGTTTGGGAGGGGAGGGCCTGCCGCGTCGTCGCTGGAGACTCGCAAGAGGAGGCGGGTCGGGGGGGGGGCTGGTGGCTCCCATCTTTGCCAGGTATTCAACGCGTTCATCGCGCATGGACTCCATGTCACACGCGACCCCGCAGTTGTAGCAGACAAGCTTGCGCTGGTCCGATTCCGCTTCGAGGAGGTTGGTGTGGTGCACCTTGTCTCCGACAGGCTTTCCGCAGGGCGGCGAGAGGCGATCCTTCAGGGCTCGTCGATACTCCCGGGCCAGGAACCCATCTTCGAGTCCCATGTCGAGATGATCCCAGGGCAGCCGCCCGTCCACGGGAAGGGTCCCCAGATAGAGGGCGGGCTCGACCCCGAGGGTTTCCAGGGAGTGGAGCCAGACATCGTGTTTCAGGGATTCGTCCCATCCATCGAAACGTGCGCCATCGTTCCATGATTTTTCAATGACATCGGCGAGGCGGATGTCTCCGCGTGACAGAATCCCTTCAATGTGACTGACCCGGGAATCATGCCATTTGATCTTGAGGCCTTTTCGTCGGGCATTGTCACTGAGGAGGCGCTGCTTTCGCCGAATCTCCTCCGCGGGATCCATGGCGCACCATTGGAAGGGCGTATGGGGTTTCGGCACGTGGCTTGAGACGCTCACGGTCACCGCGACCCGTCTTGGGTTGTGGAACTGACGTCCGATGCCTTGAATCTTCGCGCCCGTGTCGACGATGCCGAGGAGGTCGAGGTCCTCCTCGGTGGGAAGCCCCATCATGAAATAGAGCTTCATGCGGGTCCATCCCTTGGAAAAGACGCGATAGGCGCTCTCCACGATGTCTTCCTCGGTCACGTTCTTGTTGATGACGTCCCGCATGCGCTGGGTTCCGGCTTCCGGGGCGAAGGTGAGCCCGCCGGAGTGCGAGGTCTTGAGGTCATCCAGGGTCTCGTCGCCGAGCCCGTATGCGCGAAGGCTCGCGATGCTCAATGTGGTCCGCTTCTCTTGCAGCTTCTCCGTGACTTTCTTGATCAAGGGCGCGATACACGAGAAATCCGCGGTCGAGAGGCTGGTCATTCCGACCTCATCGTATCCGCCTTTGTCGATTGCCCGCACGAGGGTGTCGACGATGTCTTGCGGATCCCGCTCTCGCACGGGGCGATAGATCATGCCCGCCTGACAAAATCGGCATCCCTCGGTGCAGCCCCGTGCGATCTCCATGCTCACGCGCTCGAAGATGGCTTCCGCGACAGGCTCCGGTGAATCGTCTGGGAACGGATGCAGGTTCAGATCCTCGACCAGCGCGCGCACGATCGGAAAGGGGACCTCGATTCCGTCGGAGGGTCCGTCGACCACCATGAGACCACTTCGCGGATCCAGGCTCCGGTCGTAGAGGGACGGGACATAGATGTTTCCGGACTGGGCGAGGCGAATGAGTCGTTCCTGTCGGGTCAGTCCGCTTCCGCGCAGCGAGGTCCACAGCTGAATGACATCCAGAAGGCGCTCTTCCGCGTCTCCGAGCAGGATGGCATCCAGAAAAGGGGCCATGGGTTCCGGATGGGTGGCGGTGGGGCCACCCGCGAGGATCAGCGGAGCGTCCTCGCCCCTGTCCGTGCTTCGCAGCGCGATTCCGCCCAGGTCCAGCATCGTAAGGACATTGGTGAATGTCAGTTCGTACTGAAGCGAGAAGCCAAGGACATCGAAGTCGCGGAGGGGACGTGCGCTTTCGAGACTCAGGAGTGGGAGATTGCGGGTTCGCAGCTCCGCCTCCATGTCGGTCCAGGGGGCGAAGGCACGTTCACAGAGGGTGTTCTCGTCCTGGTTGAGGAGGCTGTAGAGAATCCGGGTTCCGAGGTGACTCATGCCGATGTCATAGACGTCGGGGAATCCCAGACATACCCGTGCCTCCACGGCATTCCATTCCTTTTTCACCGCGTTGAATTCCCCCCCGATGTACCGGGCTGGTTTTTGAACGAGATGAAGAAAGGAATCATACGGATGCGCCATGAGAACTCCTCAACGCGGAAGTGTTTCCGGAATCATCAGGGTCTTGTTAGGGGGCCTGCTTCGATCCGTCAACACTCTTCCTCGTCGGTCATGGGACGAGCGTTGCGGAGTCCTCGGTTCTCCCCGGGAATGATCGTTCCCTTTCTGCCCGGGGGTGTTTGTGGGAAACATTTGAGGCACGCGGATTGAGGGCTTCACTTCAGAGGGTTCCTCAAACGTGCTTGACGTGGGGAGGACGTTTCGTTAGCTTTCCCCGCCGAACGCGGAGCATCGATCC
>CAVOCR010000070.1:0-7844 GCA_963694245.1 Myxococcota bacterium | reverse complement strand
GTCCTTGGCATACTCGAAATCGCTCGTCTCCACCGCATTCTTGTCCTGACGCGCCGCCAGGAGCGCCGCCTCATTGACCAGATTCTCCAAATCGGCTCCTGAGAATCCCGGAGTGCCTCGTGCCACCGTATACAAATCGACGAGAGGCGAGAGGGGAACCTTCCGAGTATGGACCTTGAGGATGCCGTGACGTCCCTTCACATCGGGGTTCTGGACCACGACCCGGCGGTCGAAGCGCCCCGGGCGAAGAAGAGCGGGGTCCAGTACATCGGGGCGATTCGTCGCCGCCATCAGGATCACGCCCTCGTTGGAATCAAACCCATCCATCTCCACGAGGAGCTGGTTCAAGGTCTGCTCCCGTTCATCGTGACCTCCGCCGAGGCCCGCGCCACGATGGCGACCCACGGCATCGATTTCATCAATGAAGATGATGCAGGGTGCATTCTTCTTTCCCTGCTCGAACATGTCCCGGACACGACTGGCGCCGACCCCGACGAACATTTCCACGAAATCCGAGCCCGAGATGCTGAAGAAGGGCGTTCCCGCTTCTCCCGCGACACCTCGTGCCAGGAGGGTCTTCCCCGTTCCGGGAGGTCCCATCAGAAGAACGCCCTTCGGGATCCGGCCTCCCAGCCGTGTGAACTTGCGGGGCTCCCGGAGAAACTCGACGATCTCCCGAAGCTCCTCCTTGGCCTCCTCGATCCCTGCAATGTCGGCAAACGTCACCTTCTTGCTCGCTTCATTCATGAGCTTGTGCCGGCTCTTGCCGAAGCTCATGGCCTTGCCACCACCCGATTGGAGTTGCCGCATGAAGAAGAGGAAGATGACAAAGAGGAAGATCATCGGAAGCCAGGTGCCGAGAATGGAGAACCAGAAGGCATCCTTCTCCTCCGCCTGGAACTCCACCTTTTCGATGAGGCCCCGCTTCTCGGGAGTTCCGACAAATTCGGACTGCTGGGCCTCGCCAATCCGACCCGCCGTGATGAAGTTCACCCCTTCGGTGGTCACCCCACGGATCTCCTGGATCTCATCCCCGCTGACCGTGATCTCCTTCACACGTTCGGCCTTCGCCTGGTGAACGAAATAGGAATAGGACCAGGGCTCTGCCTTCTGGCGAGTACTGACTCCGTTGTAGATCACGGCAAAAACCAGGATCAAAAAGACCCAGAGGAGCGCTGTTTTCTGCGACTGCTTCACACGATTCCTTCCTGGCTCGTCTGGCGGACTTTCACTGAGTCCCGTTCTTTCCGACAAGCCCTTGTCATGATTCTAGAAAATGCCGACGAGGTTCGCAACCTCAGAACGCCCGAATTCCGGGGGTTTCTACCCGTAACACGGTTGTTGTCGAGCCCCCCACGGGGTGATGCGCCGAGCGCATGACCCCGACCAACCAAAGCACATTCACCCCATCCGTCAAGACCATCGCCCGATTTCTCTCCCGAAAGGGCACTTTTCTATCGACCAGAATATCGCTCAGAAGACGACTCCCGTCCATCCCAAGAGGTCGAATCCGATCCCCACGGCGGAGTCCGCGAACCTCCAGGGGAAATCGCAACGTTCCTCCATCGAATTCGGTCGTGGCCTCCCCCGACGAAAGAGAACAGTCCGAAGAATGGGAAAAGCTCCAATCCGACCCGCCAATCTCATAACACCCCGGAGACCCGATCTCTTTCCGCTCTTCGGAAATGGAGGGAGAAACGCCTCCGGATGCTCCCGGAGAAAACGTGAGCAGATCATAGATGCGCTCCACGCGCAGTCCCTCGAGATCCACGCCCCGACTGCCGGAGTCCGTCGCGATCAACTGCATCAATTGCTCGACTTGCCGCCGGGCGGGAACCTCACCACCGGCTTCCGCAATCGCCAGACGAAGGACATGGGGCCACATTCCCCGAGGCCAGCGCCGAAGCGTGGTCAGGGAAATCCCCCCTCCCGAAGCTTCGCTCCATGATTCCATCAGCGCACGCTGCGCGACCGCCTCCAACGCCTCGCGGTCGGAGGCGAGATGGTCCGCACACGCGGCAATCCGCTCCCCCGCGCCCGGAGAGATCTGTTCGAGAAGAGGGGTCACCTGCCGACGGATGCGATTTCGCGTGTAGCATTCAAGCGCGTTCGTAGGATCCTCCACCCAGCTCAGATGGCGCGCTTCAAGCCACTCCACGAGAGCTTCCCGGGGCATTCCCAGCAACGGGCGGAAGAGGTCCTCGCGCGCTGCGCGCATGCCAGAGAGTCCCCGCAGACCCGTCCCTCGAAGAAGTTGGATCAGCATCGTCTCCGCCTGATCCGTCCGTGTGTGACCCAGCGCAATCCAACGGGCCCCCCGCTCCGAGGCCAGTTCACGAAGCGCCGCATAGCGCGCATCCCGGGCGGCTGCCTGAAGAGAGCCGCCATCGGTTCGAACCGTCACACTCAGCACATGCAGGGGAAGCGACAGAGTCTCTGAAATCTGGCGAACATGGGCCACGTCCATCGAGACATCCCGGAGACCGTGATCGACGATCACGAGTTCCAAACTGAGCTTCAGAGGCGCCGCCTCCTCCGACAGGAGGTGGCACAACGCAGTGGAATCCACGCCGCCCGAAACCGCGACAAGGACTCGCTCTTCAGGTTCGAGGTTCAGAGAAAGAAGCGCCTGTCTCACTGCAGGCGCCGGAGAGGTGATGTTCACGAATCGTCTCGCGCCTGCTTGAGCTCATTGAGGAATTCCGTCGCACGCGCCCTCTGATCCGCATCCACCCGAAGCATGCGCACAGGTGCCCGTTTCCGGCGTGTCGGCTCCTCCTCGATTTGCGTCACAAAGTCCAATTCCACCATCACGCTGAGCGCGTTCTTGAACACATCCGAAGACACGCACTCAATCCATTGCAAGGCGTCTCCGCCCATCTGAGCGGTGGCGTGCTTCTGAAGACTCCGTGTCCACTCCTTGTCGGTCATCGGCGCCGGCACAAGGGTCTCGAGATGCTTCAGCGCCAGGGAATATCCCTCGAGGAAATTCTGCACACAGTTCGAGAAGAAGAGCTGAATCTCGACCGCACTCTCCGGAATACGGAAGGTGCCATCCGGATTCTCCTCCACCCAGCCGGTCTGCACGAAACGTCCCAGCGTATCGATGAACTGCCCCTCAAAGGAATCCTGGGGTCGGTAGACGAACTCACGCTTGAGCAACTGACTCATCAGCAAACAGACCGCATGGAGCCGATCGTAGGAGATCACGTCTTCCCCTGCGGCCCGCATCGCCGCCGCGAGGATCGCGTCGTGGCAGAGCAGATGAATGGTGTTGTTCTTGTAGAAGTTGAGCTTGATGCGGGCATCAGGCTTCAACGAATACACCGGCTCATCTCCGTAATCCCGACTCGCGATGCTGTCCTCGAAAAGATGCAAGGTGCTGCTGATCACGTCATCCAGTTCACGCGCCAGCAACCGGGCACGATACAGTTCCACGCCCCAGGTCAAGCTCCCGGAGGATCCCCGCTCCTGCTCCGCACCCTCCGGTGGGGCCTCCAGCTGCTCCGAGCGATTGTCCCAGACAGATTGCAATGTCTCCGAGAGCTTCGCGCCTTTTCCAACGACATAGTTGAGGAGGTAGCCAACGCGCAGAACGAGCTGGGAGCGGGAGATCGCATCTCGGGGATGCGCCAGCATCACCGTCGCCACCAGGGAGGAGGGGCTGACGGTCGAAGCGTCATTCATGCCATGAACAAGGGTGTATCCGAAGCGCTTGATGTTCTTGGCATCCAACCGGGCGACGCCTTCGGAATCCTTCTCGCCCCAGCGATTGATGAAATCGCGGGCGCTGATGGGCTCTGCGAACCGGAGATAGATCCGACCATATTTGGAGGCCAGAACACGCGTCGCCTTGAGCATTTCGCCCACGCTCTCGGATTTCTTCTGGGTCCCGGAGAGTTCCTGAGAGTAGACATTCTCCTCAATGACCTTCTCGTAGCCAATGCTCACAGGACAGAAATAGAGATCGTCGCCCACGCCATCCTGGAGGCACTCCATCAACTCCCGAACAAGTCCCAGCCGGGGAGGCAGAAGCTTCCCTGTCCGGCTGCGCCCGCCCTCGGGAAAGAACTCGATCCAGTACCCCTCCTTGACGAGCTTGCGCACATAATAGCGAAACGCGAGAGCATAGACCGGGTTGTCCTTGAAGCTTCGACGAATGAAGAACGCCCCTGCCGCGCGAAACAACCCACCCATCGGAAAGAAATTGAGATTGGCACCCGCCGCGATATGCGGGGTGATCAATCCGTGGTGATAGAAGAAATAGGTCACGACGAGATAGTCGATATGGCTCTTGTGGGTCGGAACCACGATCAGAGGCGCCTTCTTCGCCACCGTCCGAAGTCGGTCCAGCCCCTCCTCGTCCATCTCGACACCTTCGTAGAGACGGTTCCACAGCAAGGCCAGGAACATCGAGAAGGCCTCGATCATCCACATCTGAAAATCAGCAGCCAACTCTTTCAGATAGCGCGCTGCCTGCTTGTGGACCTTCGCAGGGGGGACCCCCTGTTCCTCCGCCAGGCGATCGAGATCCTCGCGGAACGTCTCATTGCGCATGAGTTCGTTGCGCATGCGCTTCGCGTCCTTGATCACCGGGCCCTTCACCACCTTGCTCTCCAGGAGAAACTGATGATTCAAACGCCAGCGCAGTTGGCGATTCAGATCATCTCCTTCCAGATGATCGTCGTGTTCGGCGAGAAACTCCCGAAGGTTCACGGGCTCTCCCACATGCACCAGAGAGCGACGATGATTGACGATGAAATTGATCATCTTCCGTACCCGGCCCGGGGCATCGGGATGACCAAACACGAGATCGAGCACCGAGCGATCGTACCGATCGGGTTTTCGGTCCCAGAAGAGAAAATGGGGGACCAGCAGAAGAGGCGTCTCCTGTTGACGCTGCAGCACAATCAACTCGGCCAGACATTCTGCGCTTCGCCCAGTTCGCCAGCGCACAAGGCCGCGGGCAGGCTTCAAGAAGAGAAGCGCCGCGCCACCCGGGGACAGGGCAGCGCGAAGCGCTCCACGCTCATCCCCTGCGTGAGGCAGCCGGTTGAAGAGCTTCGCGAGAAGGATGCCGGGCATCTGTCGCAAACGACGAAGCCAGATCGCATCCCCCAGTACAAATCCGTTCGCAAACCGGGCCAGCGGAAGACCGTGCTTCAGAAAAGCCCATTGGAAATACATGTAGTCCAGGAGGCTTCGGCGATTCATCACATAGACGAGGGTTCCTTCCGCCGCCTTTTTCTTGAGGAACGCGATCCGCACGTCTTCGAAGCGAACCCACCGAAAAAAGAAATGCCCCAGCATCCGAACGACCAGACCGGGGCGTCTCACCATCGCCGATGGATGAAACGTCGGAGGAGACGGTCGGGAAGTCACTGCTGGAGACTTCTCGGGCTCGCTTCTACTCATGCATCTCAAGTGGCTGAAAACAAAGGGAATTGATGGCGAAAGTCGCGGCCCTAGGGTAGACTGGGATCTTCCAGATTGTCAACGCAGTGATGCGCGCGCACACGAGGGATTGATTCCAGGGCCGTGGAACGCCAGGATCGCAGACATTCACCACTCCCTGCTTGCGAGGCGCTGTGCCCAGAATTCCCGAGATTGTCCATGACCACGGAATCCACCTTGTGGGCTCGATTCTCTGGCTGGACCCGACGCGAAGCCGCCCCATGGCCATCGTGTCAGACGCGGGACGGGTCTCGCGGGCTGCGTGCAGAAAAGTGGCCTGCACGGCGGAGACCCGGGATCTCGTGCATGCGATGTGGCCGCGCAAACACTTTCAAGCGCTGGTCTCTCCCTGTGAACATCCCTTTCAGCTCGGACCGCTCTCCGTTCAATTCCATCACGCCGGCCACATGCTCGGAGGGGCCCTGGTCAGCGTGGACCTCCAGGGGGCGAGGGTCCTGCACGCCCCCACGTTCGAATGGACCGAAGAGAGGGAACTGGACCGCGTGATTCCCCGGAAAGCCGATGTGCTCCTCCTCGGATCCGCGCTCGGCGATCCGAACATCCTCCTCCCGAGCCCGGTGGAGATGCGGGAATCCGTGCGCGAATTCCTGCACGAAGCCCAGCGCCGGGACGAGATCCCTCTCATTGCCAGCGACGAGCTCGCCGTCATGCGGGAAGTCATCCAATTCATGGCCGACGAGGGACACGATGTCCGCGTCCATCCCCGCCTGTACCAGTTCCTCGGGGCCTGCGGGCGCCTTGGACTCCCCTCTACACGCGGAAGACGTGGGGTGGATTCGGCATCCACAGGCCCCATCGCATGGCCTCTCGATCTGCTTGAAAAAGGCACCCTTCCCCCCGTCGAACGAATCCGAACTCTCACCCTCAGCGCCCGAGCCGCAACGCCGGAAGGACAGGTCCACCTGGCAGGTGACGTTTCGCTCCCCTGGACAAGACACCCCGACCATGCCGCGCTTGTGGCCTTCGCCCGCGAAGTCGGCCCCGACGAGGTCATTGTCCTGGAAGGACAGGATGAAGCGCTGACCCAGAGCCTGCTGGATCTCGGGTTTCAAGCCCGGAGCCTCCGAACAGGTCGTCAGATTCCACTCTGGTCATCCCCCGGGAGCCCTTCGCAGTGAATCGACGTCAATCCACTCCCCTCGAAGTCGTCAATCCCCGCTCGCCAGGGATTCTGAATGCATTGAGACGACTCGTATTCTTCACGCTCTGGATGGGACTCCTCTTCGGAATCGCTGGAGGAGCGGCGACGTACATCCATTTCGCGAAAGACCTCCCGGTCCTCCCCTCGGTCGACGACCTCGAATTCGAAGGCGTGACGACGCTGGTCGCCGACGACGGGCAGGTGATCGGGGAATTCTACGCCGAGCGGAGAATTCAACTCCCCTATGAACGCATTCCCCGCACCCTGATCCTCGCCTTTCTGGCAACGGAAGACGCACGATTCTTCAGCCATGAGGGCCTGGATGTCATCGGCATTGCGCGCGCTGCGTGGAACAACTTCGTGGCAGGAGGTGTGGTTCAGGGAGGCAGCACCATCACCCAGCAGCTCGCCAAATCCATGATCGGTTCGGAACGAACCCTGGCCAGAAAGGCACGCGAAGCCATCCTCGCGCGACGAATGGAGAATCTCTATGACAAGGAGGAAATCCTCCTGCTCTACCTGAACAAGATCTATCTCGGTCATCACTCCTACGGTATCCAGGCAGCCGCACAGAACTACTTCCGCAAGAATGTCTGGGAGCTGACGCTTCCTGAGATGGCGATGCTCGCGGGACTGCCCCAGGCCCCCAGCGCACTCGACCCACACCGGCACCCAGAACGTGCACGGGAACGCCGTGTGACGGTTCTGCGACGGATGGCCTCGAAAGGATTCATCACCCCCGAGCAGGCCGCGACCGCCAGTCGGACCCCCCTCGAGACCCACCCGCTCGCAGATGACTTCCGAGACAAGACACCGACCTTCACGGAAGGCATCCGGCGCCAACTCAAGGACCTCGCCGGTCCCGATTGGCTGGAACAGGAGCTCCACGTCGAAACGACCGTGAACGTCGCGCACTCACTGCTTGCTCAACAGGCTCTGGACGCTGGCCTCCGTGATCTGGACCGCCGACAAGGATGGAGAGGTCCTCTCGCACGAGTGGAGGAACCCGCGGAACGCGCCGAATTCTTTGAGAGGAACAGGCGATGGTTCGGCGGAGAGCCCGAAGCGGGTTCCCTCGCATGTGGCATCATCACTACGGTCGACAAGCAAGGCATCGAAGTCCAGGTGACCGCAGATCTCCGGGGACACATCGCCCGGAAACACCTCCGGTGGGCGGGCCCCTACACCGAATTCAAAAAGGACAAGGACGGAAAGCGAAAAACGCGGA
>CAVOCR010000069.1:0-7899 GCA_963694245.1 Myxococcota bacterium | reverse complement strand
TCACGAGACCCTTCCCGGCTACTTCTTTTTGATGGTCACGGATTTCTTCGCGCCGAGTTTCTTTGCCGATTTGATCGTGCTCATTCGGGCATCGATCCGCCGATTGCCGACGCGGGTGATTCGGAATCCGCTCTTGGAGAGTCCGTTGACCTTGCCGCTCATTCCCTTTTTCAGACCATGACCTGCGGGTACCGAGATCTGGAGAATGACGCCACTGCCTGAATCCTGGGCGCTCACGATCTTTCCCGTGACGGGGGGATCCGCGGGCTTGTCCACACATTTGCCTCGGGGACCGCAGATCCTGTCACCGCATTCTGCGTCGCTTGTGCATCCCTTCACGAGGCATTTGCCGGACTGGCATATCTTGCCCTTTCCACACTCGCTGTTCGCCTGGCAGGGCGCCTTCCGGCAGATCTTGCGCTTGCAGACCTCCCCTTTTCGACAGTCCGGGGTCTTCTTGCATTTGCGAGCGCCCTTTCGGCATTTGTTCCGGCGGCTGTCGCAATAATGGCCCGACCGACAGGGGCCTCCACAGGGGGCCTTGATGCATTGGTCGGACTTCTCATCGCACACCTTTCCTTTATCACAGGGCCCTCCACACGGGGGCGCGTTGACGCAGGTCTGATTGATGCAGCGCTCTCCGGGGGCGCAGCGGGCGCAGGGGTCACGCGGCGAGAATTCGGTCTGGATGGAGTACTTGCTGGCACCTTTTTCCGCACGGATCTCCAGGTAGTATTTCATGCCCTTGTCGGCATCGAATGTCAGCGTGTTCCTGGGTTTTCCGGGGCGGATCTCGTCGCTCGCGAGGACTCGGGCGTCCACGTCATAGGCCTTGATGGTCCCGTTGACCTGATGACCCTGGAAGGGGTTCCCGATTCGCACCGTGACCTTCGCTTCTGAAGACTCCGCTGGCGAGATGTAGCGCCAGTCCACGATATCGCATTGTTTGCTGCCCTTGCCCGCGATGTGGTCATTGACGAGCAGTTGAGTCGTCGCCATCTGGGCGGTCGCATAGGTCCCATTCCCGTCCAGTTCGCATTTGCCCCCGCACCCCGAGGGGACGAGACTTGCGAGTCCTAGCGTCAGGATGACGCCCATGATTCCCTGGATATCCGTGAAGATGCGCATGTTCACAGTGCTCCTGCGTGGTGGAAGGAAGTTCTCGCACCCTACTTCAGCGCCTTCGAATGGGTCAAGAAGTGGGGATGACGTGTTAGGGTGGGAGCATGGTTCGCTCGCTCCTGTTCTTCTCCGTCTGTCTGATCTCGATGCAGTGCACCCGGGAAGCTCCCGTGCCTGAATCCCCTCCTGTGACTGCCTCCGCTCCCGTCGCCGAGGCTTCGGAGGCGGAGTTTGGGGTCCGGTCTTTTCGCATGGTTCACGAGACGCTGCCTTCGGAGCGCCGAGAAGTCGTCGATCGCGCCATTGAGGATCAGGCGTCTCTCCTGTGGATGGATCCCGCGGGGCCTCTTCCCTGGAGCCCGGGAGGTTCGGGTTGGGATGTGCGGCTGGTACATGTCCGTGCGGATTCCGGGGAGAAGGGTTCTGGAGCGGAGGTCCCTCCGCGGTTCTCAGTCGGGATCGCCGTGGTCTTGACCCGTCATGTTCCGGGCGACGTGGATCGAACGCATCGGGCGACGGCGGTACGTGAGGTGGGGGAGGTCGCGCGGCTTCTGGAGGCGACCGGGGAGGCGCTGGTGGAGGCGTACAAGGGGGCCGAGGCGTATCTCCAGGCCTCGTCTGCATCCGATGCCCGGATCCTCGTCTGGCTCTCCGCTGCCCAGAAACCCCATCTTCTTCCAGCTCTTGAACAGGCCCGTGAACGTCGTCTGGCGGGCGCGGTGGATGCGTTGCGACCTCTTCTTGTGCTGGAAGGCACGCATGTGCGGGAGGCGCTCGGAGTCGCCATGGCGCTGGGCGATCCTGCGCTCCTGTCTCCTGTCGCGCGGTTGACCGGGTCTCAGTCGACGGATGTCGTGCGGGGAGCAATCCATGCCATTGCGGCGATTGGTACGCCTCGCGCATACCAGTATCTCGAGTCCATCGCGACGGGGCATGCCTGGGAGGAGGGAAGGGTTCTCGCACGGGACCTTGTGCCCTGACCCCACCTCGTCCAGGATGCGTCCATGCAGTCCATGGAAGAGTCCATTGTCGAGTTCCTGAAATCCCAAGATGGGTCAGTGCATCTGGTGGTCATCGCCCGGCATCTGGACATGGGAAAGAAGGGAAGAACCCGTTTGAAGCGTGTCCTGAAAGGGCTCGCTCGCGAGGGCAGGATCCAACGCACCGGCACAGCCTGGCGAATTGCGCCTCCCCCCGATGTCCATGAAGGGCGCTTCAGCCAGGCCCAGGACGGCTATGGATTTGTCGCCCTCGACGATCAGCCCGGGCGTGATGTGTTCATTCCCGCGTTTCTTGTGGGCGATGCGCTTCAGGGAGACCGGGTGAGCATGCGCATCACGCGTGTCCAGGGGGATCGGCGAAGCGGAGAGATCGTTGAAGTGCTCGAGCGGGGAACGACTCGCATCAGTGGAGTGCTCCGGAAGCGTGGGTTCCACTGGTACATCGATGGAGAAGCCGCAGGATTGCCGGATCGGGTCTGGATTCCCGATGGTGCGCGCCTCGACAGTGAAGAGGGGGACGCCGTGGGCGTGATCCTCACGGCCTGGCCCGAGGGAGGCGAGACGCGCTTCGAAGGGCGGGTCATCCAACGATTCGATTCCATCCCCACGGTATTGGCCGCGGTCGACAAGGTGGTGTTCGAGCATGGACTCGCAGTCGACTTTGCGCCCGATGTCCTCGAGGAGGTGGAAGAGCTTCCCGATGAGGTACGCCCGAGTGATCTCGAAGGACGCGAGGATCTCCGAGACCTTCCGTTCGTGACCATCGACGGGGAAGACGCCCGGGATTTTGATGATGCCGTGTGTCATCTCGAGGGCGAGGAGGGCGGACGCCTTCTGGTGGCGATCGCGGATGTGAGTCATTACGTTCAGATTGGAAGCGCCGTGGATCGGGAAGCGCAGGAGCGGGGGACGAGCGTGTATTTCCCAACACGTGTTCTCCCCATGTTGCCCGAGAAGCTCTCGAATGGCCTCTGTTCCCTCAAGCCCCAGGTCGATCGCCTCGCGATGGTGGTGGACATGGAGCTGGATCGGAAGAGCCAACCGCTCCGCAGTCGCATCTATGCCGCCGTGATTCACAGCCACGCGCGTCTGACCTACACGATGGTGGAGCGGCAGCTCATGGATCAGGAGGGGGAGCGTCCCCCGGAGGCGTTGCAGCCAATGATTCGGGCGCTTCATGCCTGTTCTCGAAACTTGTTTCGTGACCGCATGCGCACGGGGAGTCTCGATCTGGAGATTCCCGAGCCCGTGTTTGGTGTTGCCTCCGATGGCACCCGCGTGGAGACGGTGTTGGGCCGGACGCGGACGATGGCCACGGGGTTGATCGAGGAGTTGATGCTTCTTGCCAACCGGGAGGTGGCTGCGCGCTTTCTGGAGGCCGAGCTTCCGACGGCCTGGCGGATCCATGAAGAACCGGACCCGGCGAAGATCGAATCCTTCATGCACATGGCGCGGACGCTTCTCTCGGGGAGGGACATCCCCCGGGAAGCGACTCCCAAGGCCGTCCAGGGGCTTCTCGAGCGCGTTGAGGACCCCAATCGCCGAATCGTGTTGCAGGGTCTCCTGCTCCGTGCGCTTCAGCGCGCCCGGTATGCTCCGGACTGTCTCGGTCATTACGGACTCGGTTTCGAGGCCTATCTCCACTTCACATCCCCGATCCGTCGTTATCCGGATCTTCTCGTCCACCGAGTCGCCCGTCGCCACCTTCTGGATGGCGGCTCGCCTGCGGGGGGCAGCCTGTACAAGGCGGTGGGTCGGATCTGTCTGGAGTCGAGTGCGTCGGAGCAGGCCGCCACAAAAGCGGAGCGGGCGTGTCAGGACGCGCTCAAGGCGCATTTCATGTCCGAGCGCGTGGGGACCGCCTACACGGGGCGCATCGCAGGCATGGTGGCGGCGGGAATGTTCATCACCCTGGGGGAATACCCGATCGAGGGGTTTTTGCCGGTCTCGTCCTTTCCGCCCGGCGATTTTGTCTTTGAACCCGACGAGTTTCGGGTGAGCGGGGGGCCTGCCAAGTGCATGTTGCGCCTCGGAGATCTCCTCGACGTTGAAGTCAGCCACGTGGATCTGCAAGAGCGTCGGATCACGTTGTCATTGACCGATGAGTCCTGGGTGACTCTCGGGGGCAGTGGCGCTCCTTGACACTCCGCGGTTCGCTGCGTCAGGGTCGGCCAGAACCCAGCAGGAGTCGTCATGCCACGCCATCTCATCGCGATTGATCAGGGAACCACCGGTACCACCGTGGTGGTCATGAACGAGCACATGGAGCTCGTCGCCACGCACAACCAGGAATATCCCCAGCATTATCCTCAGCCCGGTTGGGTGGAGCACGATCCCGAGGAAATCTGGGCTTCGGTCGAGAGCACGTTGGCGGGCGCTCTGGCGAAGGCGGGGATTGCCGGAGAGGACGTCGCTGCCATCGGCATCACGAATCAGCGGGAAACCACCGTGGTGTGGGATCGGGAGACGGGGCGCCCGGTACACAATGCGATCGTATGGCAATGCCGGCGAACGGCGGATTATTGCGCGGGCTTGAGCGCCGCCGGGCATGCGGAGGCCGTTCGCAAGACCACGGGCCTCGTGCTGGACGCCTATTTTTCAGGCACGAAGATTCGCTGGATTCTCGAGAACGTGGAAGGCGCCCGGGCCCGTGCAGAAGCGGGCGAACTCGCGTTCGGCACGATCGACACGTTCCTGACATGGCGGTTGACGGGGGGCCAGGCGCACGTCACGGATGTCTCGAATGCGAGTCGGACGTTGCTGATGAATCTTCAGACTCTCGACTGGGATCCTGGGATGTGCCGACTTTTGGAGGTCCCGTCTTCCGTGCTCCCGGAGATCCGTTCCTCTGCGGAAGTCTATGGCCGGACCCGTGGAATCCAGGGGCTTCCCGACGGAATCCCCGTGGCAGGCATGGCGGGTGATCAGCAATCCGCTCTCTTTGGGCAGGCGTGTTTTGGACCCGGTGAGGGCAAGCTGACCTTTGGGACGGGCGCCTTCCTGCTGGTCAACACCGGCACTGAGATCGTGGAGTCCACCAGCAACATGTTGACGACGGTGGCGTGGAAGGTGGGAGATGAAACCCATTATGCGCTGGAGGGAAGCGCTTTCATCGCGGGTGCGGCGGTGCAGTGGCTCCGGGATGGTCTGGGACTGATCGACACAGCGTCTGAAATCGAGACCCTCGCAGGTTCGGTGGAAGACACGGAGGGCGTGGTCTTTGTTCCGGCGTTCACGGGACTCGGGGCCCCTCATTGGAAGCAGGATGCCCGGGGAGCGATTCTCAATTTGACCCGCGGGAACACGAAAGCCCATGTCGCGCGGGCGTGTCTGGAAGGGATCGCTCAGCAGAACGCCGACATTCTTGCGGCGATGGAGGCCGATCGGGGGGCTCCCGTGGCGATGTTGAAGGTGGACGGCGGGGCGTGTCGAAACGATCTCCTGATGCAGATGCAGGCCGACCTGGCGGGTGTCGAGGTGGTGCGCCCAACCCATGTGGAAACCACAGCGATGGGCGCGATCTTTCTCGCGGGTCTCGGCGCGGGCATCTGGGAGAACACGGATGCGATTCGCGCCGTCTGGGCGGAGGACAGGCGTTTCGTCCCGGAGATCTCACCGAGTGAACGGGAGGCCAAGCGAGAGGCCTGGGCGCAGGCTCTCGCACGCGTGTGAAAGTCAGGACTTGACAGGGGGATCGCCCCTTTCTAGAGTCCGGGGTGAACGCGGTGCCAACTGCAGGAGTGTTGGAACGCGGTCACCCGGTTTGCCTCCTGTCGAGACAGTCGGTTCAGAATCAACAGAAAACCCTCGCGACATCCCCTCCTCATGGACGCATCGGCGTCTGGCCCAGAGCCCGCAATCGAGCATTTGAGCACTTCCCGGGAGGGGTCCATGTCGCTGGCAGCAACTGCCACACCCTCGGCCGCGCCGTTCGAGCAAGGCCTTCAAGGAGCACTCAATGAGCCTCAATCTCCGTGAACTCAAGGACAAGAAAATCAGCGATCTGGTCGGCATGGCCAAGGACCTCAGCGTCGAGAACGCCCGCGGTCTTCGCAAACATGAATTGATCTTCGCCATCTTGCAGGCGCAGACCGAACAAGACGGTCTCATCTATGGTGAAGGCGTCTTGCAGACGCTTCCCGACGGCTTCGGATTTCTCCGCGCCGGGGACTACAATTATTTTCCCGGTTCGGACGACATCTATGTGTCGCCCTCCCAGATCCGCCGATTCAATCTGCGGACGGGAGATACCGTCAGCGGTCAGATTCGCCCCCCGAAAGAGGGAGAGCGCTACTTCGCTCTTTTGAAGGTCGAGACCGTCAACTTTGAAGAGCCCGACGCGTGTCGGACGAAGACTCTCTTCGACAACCTGACTCCGCTCTATCCCGATGAGCGCCTCCGCCTCGAGTTCGATCCGCGGAACTTCTCGACCCGGATCATCGACCTGCTGTGTCCCCAGGGAAAAGGACAGCGAGCGTTGATCGTGGCGCCGCCGCGAACAGGAAAGACCGTCCTTCTCCAGGATCTGGCGAATGCGATCGCGGAGAATCACAAGGAGATCTACCTCATCGTGCTGCTCATCGACGAGCGGCCGGAAGAGGTGACGGACATGAAGCGCAACGTGCGCGGGGAAGTCATCAGCTCGACGTTTGATGAGCCCGCCCAACGCCACGTGCAGGTCGCCGAGATGGTGATTGAGAAGGCGAAGCGCCTGGTCGAGCACAAGCGCGACGTGGTCATCCTCCTCGATTCCATCACCCGTCTGGCGCGTGCGTACAACACGGTCGTTCCTCCGAGTGGAAAAATCCTCTCGGGTGGTGTCGACTCCAATGCGCTTCACAAGCCGAAGCGTTTCTTCGGTGCCGCGCGGAACATCGAGGACGGCGGAAGCCTCACGATCATCGGAACGGCCCTCATCGATACCGGTTCCCGGATGGATGAGGTCATTTTCGAGGAGTTCAAGGGAACAGGAAACTGTGAACTCCACCTCGACAGGAAGCTGATGGAGAAGCGCATCTTCCCATGCCTCGACATCAACAAGAGCGGAACGCGAAAAGAAGAGCTTCTTCTCGACGCGGCGACCCTCAACCGCTCCTTCATCCTGCGCCAGCTTCTGCATCCGCTGAACGTGATTGACTCGATGGAGTTCCTCCTCGACAAGCTCACGAAGTGTGAAACGAACGACGAGTTCCTCAACTCCATGAGTGGCTAGGGCCGACGAGTTCAGCGTCAGGGGTTCATGTGTTCGAAAAGCTGGAAGAAGTGTCCGCTCGTTTTGATGAGCTGACGGCCATGATGGGGGTTCCGGAAATCGCTTCCGACATGAAGCGGTTCACGGAGATCGCCAAAGAGCGCTCTCGGCTGGAAGACACCGTTCTCGTCTATCGTCAATATCGCGCCGTCCAATCGGAAATCGCGGATCTCGAGGAGATCCTCGCGGATGATTCGGACGCGGAGATGCAGGCGATGGCGGAAGAGGAGCGAACCGGGCTCCTCACGCGACGGGAGTCGTTGACGGAAGAACTCAAGGCCCTGTTGATTCCCCGGGATCCGCTGGATGAGAAGAACACCATTCTGGAAATTCGCGCGGGGACGGGAGGAGATGAAGCCTCTCTCTTCGCCGCGGATCTCTTTCGCATGTACACCCGGTTCGCGGAGGGACATCGCTGGAAAGTCGAGGTCTTGAGCAGCAATACGGGCTCTGTGGGGGGATTCAAGGAGATCATCGCGTTGATCTCGGGAGATCAGGTCTACAGCCACCTCAAGCATGAGAGCG
>CAVOCR010000068.1:0-7904 GCA_963694245.1 Myxococcota bacterium | reverse complement strand
CATTGAAGCCCTCCAGCAGAAAGCCCGCTTCGTTCAAATCACCTCTTCGGGTCTCCGTGAGAGTCACCCCCATGATGTGATCATCACGGAAGAAGCCCCCAACTATTCCCCAGAGTGAGCGCCCCGTGACCGGTTCAAACTCCGTCCTCATTCTCGATTTCGGTTCGCAATACACTCAGCTCATCGCACGGCGCATTCGTGAACTGAACGTCTACTGCGAAATTCACCCGTACACTCGGGACATCGACGCGATTCGTGCGTTTTCTCCGGCTGGAATCATCTTGTCCGGGGGCCCCTCCAGCGTCTACGACGAGGGCGCCCCGGAGCCCGCCCCCGAAGTGTATGAACTCGGAATCCCCGTCCTCGGAATATGCTACGGAATGCAGTCCATGACGCGCACATTTGGGGGCCGGATCGAGCCCTCGGATCACCGGGAATTTGGACGCGCTGAAATCCATGTGACAGAGCCGGGCCCACTTTTCTCCCGCTTGAGCGGTCCAGGACCCCACACCGTATGGATGAGCCACGGAGACCGGATGACCCGCCTGCCAGAGGGATTCCGCATGGTGGCCGAAAGCACCCACGACATCCCGGCAGCCATCGCGCATGCATCGAAGCCCTTCTTTGGAATGCAATTCCATCCCGAAGTGGTGCACACACCCATCGGCGGAGAGCTCCTCGCCGGATTCATCCATGACGTCTGCGGGTGCGAGCCCTCCTGGACCATGGCGGCCTTCGTGACGGGGGCCGTCGAGAACATCCGAGCGCAGGTCGGAGACGCGACCGTGATCTGTGGATTGAGCGGCGGCGTGGATTCCTCTGTGGCGGCGGCACTCATCCACAAGGCCATCGGCGATCGCCTTCAATGCATCTTCGTCGACACGGGACTCCTCCGAAAAGACGAAGGCGATGCCGTCGAGGACATGGCGGCGCGTCACCTCCACATGAACTTTCACCGGGTGGACGCCAGTGAGCGCTTCTTTCAGGAGCTGGAGGGCGTGACGGATCCGGAGACCAAACGGAAAATCATCGGACGGGTCTTCATTGATGTCTTTGACGAAGAATCCCAACGCTTCCCGAATGCGCGTTTTCTAGCCCAGGGAACCCTCTATCCGGACGTCATCGAAAGCATCTCCTTCAAGGGCCCGAGTCATACGATCAAGAGTCACCACAACGTCGGCGGACTCCCCGACCGGATGAAGATGGAGCTCGTCGAGCCCCTGCGAGAACTCTTCAAGGACGAGGTGCGTGCCGTCGGTTCCGAACTGGGACTTCACGAGGAGGTGGTCCAGCGTAAACCATTCCCCGGACCGGGACTTGCTGTTCGGGTCCTGGGAGAGGTGACACCCGAGCGGGTCCAGATTCTTCAGGAAGCGGATGCGATCACCCGGATCGAGTTGAGTCGAGAGCCCTGCTGGGATGAGATATGGCAATGCTTCGCGGCGCTTCTTCCCGTTCAGACCGTGGGCGTGATGGGAGACCAGCGGACCTATGAAAGCGTCGCCGCCATTCGAGCCGTCAGCAGCACCGACGGCATGACAGCGGACTTCTACCCCATCCCCCATGCCGTTCTGGGGCGTATCTCAACGCGTATAATCAATGAAGTGAGGGGCATCAACCGCGTCGTCTACGACGTCAGCTCCAAACCCCCTGCCACCATCGAATGGGAGTGACATGACCCCGCTTGTCATCGGAATGCTGGGATGTGGAACCGTCGGCACTGGCGTCGCACGGATCCTTCGCGAACATGGGACCGAGATCGAGGCGCGCCTGGGGAGACCTCTGGTCCTCGGTCCCATCGCGGTGCGGGACATCCACCGGGAACGCGCCCCCGAAATCCCCACCGACAATCTCACGACCAATCCCGACGATGTCCTGCACGATCCGAACGTCCAGATCATCGTGGAGGTCATTGGTGGGATGGAGCCCGCCCGAGGTCTGATTCTCGAAGCCATTGATGCCGGGAAGCACGTGATCACCGCGAACAAGGCCCTCCTCGCGGAACATGGAGCGGAGCTCTTTGAGCGGGCTGATCTCCGAGGAGTCGACATCGCGTTTGAAGCGAGCGTGGGAGGGGGAATCCCCATCATCCGATCCCTGCGCGAAGCGCTGGCGTCGGACCGCATTCAATCCATCCACGGCATCATCAACGGCACGAGCAATTTTCTCCTGACGGCGCTGTCCGAAGGGTCCGGAAGTTATGAAGAAGTGCTCGCGGAGGCACAACGACTGGGATACGCAGAAGCGGATCCGACCATGGATGTCGAGGGAATCGACGCGGCTCAGAAACTCTCCATTCTTCTCTCCTTGGCGTTCGGCACCCATGTCGGATGGAAGGAGATCACAACGCGAGGGCTGAGCACTCTGGATGCCCTCGATTTCGAGTTGGCGGATCGCTTCGGATTCCGTATCAAACCCCTGGCCATCGCACACGCCACGGAAGCGGGCATCGAAGCCCGCGTGGAGCCGACCCTCCTCCCAAAAGACTCTCTTCTTGCCTCTGTCAACGACGTCTTCAATGCCGTGTTTCTCACGAGCCATGCCCTGGGACCCACCATGTTGACCGGCCAGGGGGCCGGCATGATGCCCACTGCAGTGAGCGTGGTCAGCGACATCATCGAAGTCGCCCGCAGCATCGGGCAGGGGACCAGCGGTCGACTCCCGCACCTCGCATTTCGACGCGAAAGCACTCGGGAACAGATCAGCTCGGACGATGCCGTGAGCGAGCACTTTCTGCGCTTCACTGTCGCGGACTCCCCGGGAACCCTCGCGCACATCTCCCAGGCCCTCGCGGATGAGGGCGTGAGCATCCGCCAGGTGCTTCAAACCGCCGACCGGAAAGGAGACTCCGCGACTGTCGTTCTGCTGACTCATCGATCGACTCACGGGGCGGTTTTGAATGCGCTCAACGTGCTCGACAAGAATGACCTCACGCTCGGACCGACCCGCTGGCTGCGTATCGCGCGACCGGGAGACACGGAAGAATGCACCAGGGATTGACGATGCACCGACCCACGTGTGACCTTCCCGTCACACCCCCCCACGAGGAGCCTCATGCCACCTTATGATGAACCACAAATGCCGGATCTGACCCAGTTCTTTCGTTCGCTGCGGGAAAACGGGCGATCCATCCTCCTCATCGGCATGGGCGCACTGCTTGTCCTGCTCACCATGAACGCCTGGTTCCAGGTCGAAGCGGATGAGGAAGCGGTCGTCCTTCGACTCGGGGTCCCGACCGGCGCCGCCCATGGTCCTGGTCTGCATGGCAAGATCCCGATCATGGACCAGGTCTTCAAGGCAAACGTGAAGAAAGTCCATCAACTCGAATTTGGGTTTCGAACGACGCGTGCCGATGTTCGGAGTGAATTCGATGAGAGCGGCTACCAGAACGAAGCGTTGATGCTCACCGGCGATCTTGCCCTGGTGGACGTTCAATGGACCGTCTTCTACAAGATCGCGGACACCGGGGAATACCTGTTCCAGGTACGAAACGTCGAGGAGACGATCCGGGACGTCTCGGAGGCGGTGATGCGAACACTCGTGGGGGACCGCTCCAACGACGAGGTGATGACAAAGCATCGTGCGGAGATCGCTCAGAAGGCAGAGGGGGTCATGCAGAAGGACCTGGACCTCTGCAACAGCGGCATCCACATCGAACGGGTCGCGCTCCGTCAGGTCGAACCCCCTGAAGCTGCGCAGAACGCTTTCAACAAGGTCAACGAGGCGCGGGCAAAACGACAGCAGATGATCGAGCAGGCCGAGCGTGGCCGTGTCGAAGCCGTGGAGCTCGCGAAGGGTGTCCGAAATGCCAAGATCGCCGAAGCACGGGGCCTCAAAGAGGGGACGGTTGAGACTGCCCGAGGCGAGGCCCTTCGCTTTGTTCGCTTCCTGGAAAAATATCAACTCGCGCCAGAAATCACCCGGCGATGGCTCTATTTTGAAACGATGGAGAAGGTCCTCGCCAAAGCCGATCGCAAGGTGCTGCTGACAGACGGGGGAACAGGAACGGTGAAGCTCCTGCCTCTCACCGAGCTCACGGGCGCATCGCGCCGGGGAGGGAAATGAGCATGACTGAGAAACCCAACAATTCAGGTCTCATCGCACTCCTGCTGGGCCTCGCGCTCTTCGTCGGAGCGAGCAATTCACTCTACGTGGTTCGAACCGATCAGTTCGCCATCGTGCTTGAATTCGGAAAACCCGTTCGAGTCATCGACGCCCCGGGACTCTTCCTGAGAATCCCCTTCGTCCAAAACGTTCAGCTCCTGGACAAACGGATCATCGCCTGGGACGACCAGGCCCAGGAAGTCCTCACGGCGGACAAGAAGCGAATCTACATCAGCAGCTTCGCTCGCTGGCGGATCGGAGACCCACTGAAATTCTACACCGCGGTCCGAGACGAAACCGTGGCGCAGATGAATCTGGACAAGATCATTGGTGAAGACGTCCGTGAAGTTGTCAGCAAGCACATTCTGGATGCGCTGGTCCGCGACACCAACCGAAAGCTCACCTATACCGAGGTCAACAAGGGAACGGAGCGCACAGAAGCCGCGACATCCGTACTGGGGGGGCGCTCCGTGATCGTGAAGGCCATCCGCGAGCGCTCCATCGAAGAACTCAATGAGACCTTCGGCATCATGTTGATCGATGTGAACATCAAGCAGTTGAACTACACCGAGAGCGCACAGAAGGCGACGATTCGTCAGATGATTTCCGAACGGGAGAAGGTCGCAGCGCGCTACGAGGCTGAAGGCCAAAAACAGGCGCAGGACATCATCGGTCGCCGGAAGGAGGAAGTGCTGAAGCTACAGGCAGAGGCGACGCGAGAGACGTTGGCACTGGAAGGTTCAGGACGCGCCGAGGCCACGGAGATCAAGGCGGCGGCATTTGGCCTCGACCCGGACCTCTTTTCGTACATGCAGACCCTGGAGCTCTACGAGAAAGCTTTCACGCAGAATACGGAGCTCTTCCTGGACACCGATACCCCACTGCTCCATCTGCTCGACAAGAGCGCTCCCCTGAGCGGAAAGATGCGGAAGAGTGAACTCGGCGTGAAAGAACTCCTGGACAAGCTCAACATCGAGCAGGACGTGGCCGACCCTCCGGTCACTCCCTAGACGCCGGACCGAATCCCACATTCAATCTTCCCGGTTCCATCGCACGAATGCCGATGCGGCCTCTCTCGGAGTCCACCTGAGCACAGGCCTCCACTCCCGAGAGAGTGACCTCCACCCCCTCCGGATACAGACGACTGGGAGCTGCGATCTCGCTGACATCTGTCGCCGACGCCTCCAGTACAAGGCTGCCCTCACGCGTATCCGCGTCGTAGGAGAACGAGACAATCCGACCTGAAACGGCGGCGGGAAAGGCACGAATGACCGCGGAGACCACCGCCGATTCGCTTCCGTCCGGTGCGAGAATGCTCATTCCCTCCTCGTTCCAATCGTCCACCGTCGCGGAGTATTCCCAGAGCGTACCGTGGAGGAGATGCGTGTCCATCGCGTCGAAATGCAGACGCGCATACTGATCCACCCCCGTGGCCTCCCGCTTCAGCCCGAACTCACCGATGAGGACAGGAACATCCCATTCATCCCCCTGGGCTCGCCACTTCCCCAGCGGCTCCGAATAATCCGAGGTCCCACTCCAGACTCCCTGAAGAATCGCCGGTGGATCATAGTAATGAGGCGCGAAGACCAGGCCTTCGCCCTCCGGCCGATCGAGCTCAGTCGCGGCCTCAATCCCATCCAGTCCGGTCGCGTCGAAGAACACGGGAATCCCTGGAGCCTCTTCGCGAATCACACCGATCAACGTGGAATAGAAGGGAGTGAGGACCGTCTTCAAGAATTCCGTTCGCTCCAGCGAACCGCCATCGGGCTCATTGATGATTTCATACCCGATGACTCCTTCCACACCCTGCGTTCCCTGCACCATGTGACGCCACATGTCTTGAAATGCGCCCTGGAGATCGTCCTCATTGTTCCAGAAGCGGTCATAGGCATCCCGAACAGGACCGTCCATGAGATAGCCGGTGAACCAGTCATGACAGGGAAACTCCATGGGCTCGACGCCCTCCTGAACCGCCCAGAGCGGGAAACCGTCCCCACAGAACGTGCGCGCAAACACATCCTGGTGAAAGTCCACGATCACCCGAATGCCGCGCGCTCCAAACGCAGCCGCCATTGCGGCATAACGCTCCAGGAACACCGCATCATATTCTCCCTTCGTGGGCTCCAGCGCATCCCAGGTGAACGGGACCCGGACCACGTTGTGGCCCCAGTCCGCCACGCGATCCACGTACGCGGAGACCGCCTCCGCGAACGGCGGAGCATCGCCCTGCAGGACGTCTCCGGACTCCGCAAAGGCGAAGGGCAGAAAAGGCGGGAGTTTGCTGCGTCCGCCGGCGTTGACCCCACGGAAGATCAACTCTCGTCCACGAGAGTCCAGAATCCGGTTTCCATCGACCGTCACACCCAGGGTGTCCAGCAATGGAAGAGTCGGGTCACAGAGGACTCCAACGGCGTCGGCGATGTCTTCCGTGACCTCATCCGGAGCCGGATCTTTCGGAGAGGAGGATGCGCTGCATCCCGGCGCGTGCAAGCACGCAGCACAGAACATGGCAAAGAGCACGTGATGAAGGGTCATGAATTCCTCGTCCTGTCCGATCAGCGCTGCTCACGCCCGCGGGTCTGGCCCCGTCGAATTCCGCCGAGGACCGCTGCCCAGAGGAGAATCCAATGCCAGGCCACGCCGCCACCGAAATGAGACGAGCACCCCTCCTCAGAGGAGTCCGCCCGCAAGAGCAACACTGCGTTTCCTTTCCACCGTTCCGGATGGGGATTTGAAGCCGATCCCTCGCCATCCACAGAGGTGTCTTCCCCGCTTTCTCCCGATTCTTCCTCTTCGGCGGTTTCTTCTCCGGAGTCTTCGACGTCTCCGCTCTCGTCCCCCGACTCTGCGGTCTCGCCCGTCTCAAATCCCGACTCTGCGGTTTCGCCGCTCTCGTCCCCCGACTCACCCGACTCTGCGCTGGTCTCGTCCCCCGACTCTGCGCCGGTCTCGTCCCCCGACTCTGCGCCGGTCTCGTCCCCCGACTCTGCGCCGGTCTCGTCCCCCGACTCTGCGCCGGTCTCGTCCGGACAGTTCAGCCCACACCAGTCGCAGACATCGGAACAACAATCCCCGTATTCCACACAATTCGCATCACACCAGCAGCCGGAGGGCGCCTCATCATTGCAAATGCCTTCGCAGCTCTTGTCGCTCCCACCGCCTCCCGAGGCGTCCGGGCAGTTGAACTCACAGACATCACAGACGTCCTCGCAACAATCCCCGTATTCGGCGCATTCGTCATCACACCAGCACCCCTGCGGGGCGCGATCTCCACAATGTCCCTCGCAGATCGCCCACGAAATCGCAGGCGCCACCACCAGGAACACCATCACCGCCAAGCATGAAATCCAACGTGCCATCCCCATCCCTCTCCCACTGAAGTGATTTGACTCTACGCGAGAACCAGCGCTCTGGGAAAGGCCCCCCTCTCTCACGAAACAGGAGGGAGGGGAAAGAAGGCCTGCAGAAGTTGGCGGAGCAGCACCGTCGATTGGTCGGAGCCGATTTCGAACAGCCCGTCTGTCGGAATTCCCCCGTCCACTTCGGTCTGGTCGCATCCAGCCTGGAGCGCATCATATCGCGCCTGAGCCTCGCCAGCCGTCAAATCCGGATGGAACTGAGTGCTGTAGAATCGGCCCCCGTCCACCCGGAAGGCCTGCGCTGCAGCGCCATCACTGGTCGCCAGAACCTGCAATCCCCGGGGAGACTTGATCACGCTGTCGCTATGCCCTGTCTGCACCGGGATCGGACCCGACCCCAACACCCCCAGAACCGGGTCCCTCTCCCCTTCTTCCGTGAGA
>CAVOCR010000067.1:0-7929 GCA_963694245.1 Myxococcota bacterium | reverse complement strand
CTTCAATGCGGGGATCCAGTTTCTCGCGGGTGTCTCCTACACCTTTTAGGCGGGCGCGAGGGGGGCTGTGGCCTGGCGGCGACGAGCCGGGTCATTCGCCTCCCCCGCGTACGCTCGCGGCTGATTGACAGCGCGCCGTACCCGGTCATAGGATTGCCGACCCAATGAGGCCGGCCCCATGTCCTGGAAGTCATTTACAGCCACTGGAACCCTTTTCATCGCCACGCTGTGGGCGGTGGCCGCGGGAGCGGTGGAGCCGGTTGAGGAAAGGTTGAACACCGATGAGTCGGTCGCCATCCGTCCTTTTCTCACGGTGGAGTCCCGAGGGTCTTTTCGGCTGAGAGGGGATCTCTTTGGCAATGCCCATCTCAATGATGACGTCGGCGATGGGCATTTCCTCAGCGCGTTCCTGCCTCCCGCTTCGTTGAATTCAGCGGGGGAGGTGGTGGAGCCGGGCCATCTGAGCGCGGGTGCCAACATGCGGTTCCGCTGGGAGCCCACGCTTCGCATTGACAGTGATTTTTCCATTCACGCCCAGATCGATGCTCTCGACAATCTTGTGATGGGAAGCACACCGGCTTATTCGCCGGGTCTGGTCTCGAGTCCGCTCGGGTTTTTCGCGGAATCGCAATCCTCGCCGAGTGGAGGGATCAACTCTGCTTCCGACGCCGTACGTGTGAAGCGTGCGTGGGCCGAAATCAAGCTCGTCAATCTGCTGGATGTGGAGGCGGGGCGTCGTCCCGATCACTGGGGCCTGGGGATGCTCTACAATGATGGGCGTGATCTCGACAGTGATTACGGGGACAACGTCGATGGCATCGCGGTCTCCGCGGCCATTCCGGGTGTCGAGGATTTCCGGGTGCGACTGTCCTGGGATTTTCTGGGGGAGGGCGCAGTCATCGGTCATCCCGGATTTCCGCTGGATCAGTCCTGGGATGCCGAGCCTCTGGATGATGCCAATCGCCTCGTCCTCGATCTGTCGTTCGTTCCCACGAATGAGGCCAGTCGCACGAGACGTTTCCGACAGCTTCATGAAGATCGCCGTCCGGTCTGGACCGCAGGTTGGAGAAATGCAGTTCGCATGCAGGACTATGCGACGGATGTTCAGCCCAACTGGCCGGACACGGACTCGTGTGCAGAACCCGTGGAAGCGGGCAGAACGGGAGATCAGACAGGCCTCGCCCAGGACTGCATCGCCCTGTTTCCACGGGACGGATTCATCTGGACGACGGATGCCTGGTTTCGCATGGATTGGCGCCCCGCCTCCGGACGACGATTTTTGTTGGAGGGCGAGTTCGCCGGGGTTCTGCTCAGCGAAGTCGGACAGGTCCAATGGCAGGATGAGGGGAGCTCGAAGGAGTTCTGGGCGGGCGGTGGAGTTCTCCGCACACGGTTCGAGGAGGGGGCCTGGCGATTCGGGTTGGACCTGATCGCCGCGACGGGAGATGACGTCCCCTCGTTTGGGACCTGGGATCGTTCCCATTTCTTTCTGGATGAGTCTCAGTTCAACGATTTGAATGATCTGACTTCACTCACGGTGAAGAAGAATGATGTGGTGAGCTCGTTTCATCTGCATCCCTCCTTCATTACGGACATGCTCCTTTTTCGTGAGGTGATCGGAACCGTGACCAACGCGTTGGTGGCACGTTCCTGGATCGGTCTGGACTCCTGGTATTCCGGACTGCATCTCGGCGCACGAGTGGATGGAATGTTCGCGGCAGCGATGTTTCCGGAGGGGACCCCGGGAGGGGCTCGGAACCTGGGATTCGAGGCCGATGCCAGCATGTTTTTCGAGTTGCATCCCCTCAAGATTGTCTTGGAAGGCGGATGGTTGCTTCCGATGGAGGCGTTGGATCGTCCGGAGTGGGGGCTCGAGGCCTCTCCGGCATGGACCCTTCAGACTCGGATGCTTTTCACCTTCTAGGAGGTTGAACGATGCCAGCGTCATCCCCGCTTTTGGAAATCGATGGATTGAGTCTCACCACGGCCGATGTGGTGGCGGTGGCCCGCGAACGCGTCCAGGTGCGTCTCGCAGACTCTGCACGTCGTCGAGTGGAGCGTTGTCGCGCGGTTGTCGACAAGCTTGTGGAGAGTGAAACCAAGGTCTACGGGCTGACGACTGGGTTTGGTTCCAAGCGGGATGTCTTCATTCAACGGAGTGAAGTTCTGATTCTGCAGGAGAACCTGATCGTCAGTCATGCCTGCGGAGTCGGGCGACCTCTCAGCGAAGATCAGGCCCGGGCGACGATGCTCTTGCGTGCTCATACTCTGGCGCGGGGCGTCAGCGGAGTACGCCCCGAACTCATCGACGCAGTCCTCGCGATGCTCAATGCCGGGATTTATCCCTACATTCCCTGCAAGGGGTCCCTCGGTGCCAGTGGAGACCTGGCCCCCTTGAGTCACCTGGCTCTGGTGATCATGGGTCATCCTGCAGGGAAGGTCTATTCGGAGAAGAACCGCGAGGTGAACTCCCGCGGGCATGAGACGGTGGAAGAGCCCTGGGTCAATCTGTTTGTGCCCTCGACTGCCGAGTATTTGAAGGAGAATTTCCAGGTGGACCCGGTGGTTCTTCAGGCGAAAGAGGGCCTCGCCTTGAACAATGGGACTCAGATGATGAGCGCCATCGGCGTGTTGACGCTTCATGATGCCGAGCGTCTGGTCCAGAATGCGGAGATCGCCTGCGCCGCGAGCCTGGAGTCCATCAAGGGCGTGCGGGACGCCTATGATGCGCGTCTGCAGGAGGCCCGGCCTTTTCCGGGGCAGATCGCGAGCGCCAGCAATCTCCGGAGGCTCCTCGACGGCAGTGAGATCCTCTCCTATGAATTCAACATGGCGCAGCTTGCGCGCGCACTCCGCTCCATCGATGAGGACATGGAGACGCTCTCAGCGGAGCGCAATGAGAAGGTCAGTGGTGCTCTCTCTCGCGTGGAGGATTGTCGCCAGATCCTGGAGCGGATTCGTCAACAGCCCGCCGAGGTGTTGAAATTGGGTAGGGAATCCCTCTCGCAAAAGGAACGGGCTCGGTGGACAGAGCGCCAGCTCCAGTTGCGGGTCTTTCGCCTTGCTCTCGCCCCTGCGCAGGAGGCCCTTCAGGACGCGTATCGGATGCTCCTGGACATGGACCTCGATGAAGGAGGTCTCGCCAGTCGGGAAGCGATCATGGAGACTCTGAACTCTCTTGAGAAGGCGGTCCCAGCTCATCCGCGCGTGCAGGACAATTATTCGATACGATGCATGCCGCAGGTCGCGGGAGGTGTTCGTCAGGGCCTGGCGCATGTGCGGACCAATCTCGAGATAGAGATCAACTCCGCGACCGACAATCCCCTCATCTTTCCGCCAGAGCCCAGTTCGGAAGACGAGCCGATTGAGAGCTATGCGGCGCGCTTGAACATTCCGGATTGTGTTCGTTCCGTGAGCAGCGGTGGAAATTTTCACGGTGAAGTCGTTGCCCTGTCGATGGATTACCTTGCGATGGGCATCGCCGAGATCGGGAACATCAGCGAGCGTCGGACCGCTCAGATGACAGATGGGCATCTCAACAACGGACTGCCGAGTCTTCTGATCTGGAAGTCAGGCTTGAACAGCGGGTTCATGATCCCCCAGTACACGGCGGCGTCCATCGTGAGCGAAAACAAGCTCCTGACCCACCCCGCTTCCACGGACAGCATCCCGAGCTGTGAGAATACCGAGGATCATGTGAGCATGGGCGCCATTGCGGCGCGAAAGGCCCGAGAGATTCTTGAGAATGTGGAGCAGATCGTCGCGATCGAATTTCTGAACACGCATCAGGCGCTGTGTTTCCGGGCTCCATTGAAGCCGGGGATTGCCGTTTCGGAGATGATTCGAGTCCTCCGCGATGCGGGGGTGACTCCTGTCGAGGAGGATAGACCTCTCTACATGGACATGGAGACGGTCTGCCAGCTTGTACGACGCGGAGAGATTCTCAAGCGGGTGGAGGCGAGCATCGGCCCTCTTCTTTAGACGGGGTGTCGCTCAGGATTCGTCTTCGGCTCCTGGAGCTTCCGTGTCTTCTTCCGCCGGAGCTTCCGTTTCCTCTTCCTCCGGAGCAGGGAAGTCTCCTGGCATGACTTGGGTGCCAGGCCAGGGCCCCTCAGGGGTAGGGTCGTCCCAATCCTGAGGGGTCTCTGCTATCTCTTCCGTGTCTTCTTCCACCGGAGCTTCCGTTTCCTCTTCCGTCGGAGCAGGGTCTGGGGAGTCTTCGACAGCCGGAGCCTCCGTATCCTCGACAGCCGGAGCCTCCGTATCCTCGACAGCCGGAGCCCCCGTATCCTCGGCAGCCGGAGCCTCCGTATCCTCGGCAGCCGGAGCCTCCGTATCCTCGGCAGCCGGAGCCTCCGTATCCTCGGCAGCCGGAGCCTCCGTATCCTCGGCAGCCGGAGCCTCCGTATCCTCGACAGCCGGAGCTTCCGTGTCTTCGACAGCCGGAGCTTCCGTGTCTTCGACAGCCGGAGCTTCCGTGTCTTCGACAGCCGGAGCGGGCTCCGCTGAGTCTTCGACAGCCGGAGCGGGCTCCGCTGAGTCTTCGACAGCGGGCACTGCAGTGTCTTCCGCATTCCCTGTCCCGGTTTCGTCGCTCTTCCCGGTCTTCATCCGAAACGTCTTCTCGAGAAACGCGTCCGCATGCGACTGGATCGCGGCATTCCCCGCTTGATTCACCACGAGCGCGTGGAGCCCATCGATGAACTGACTGCTTTCATCGGAGGGGAGAGCCTTGTGATCGCTTTGAAGAGCCGCGAGAGCAGCTTCATCTGCGTGTCCTCGTGCGGCGAGTGCTGCCATGCGAATGGCCTCAATGCTCTGGGTGGCGGCTCCGGGCATGCGGGACAGGATGCCGACAAGCTGATCTGAAGCCTCGGCGAGTTCCGCATGCGCACCCATTCTTCCCAGTGTCATGAGGTGTGTGACGCGAAGCTCGATCTCCGTGGCTGTCTTCATCCGGGCGGTGTGGGCCTGGATGATCTCCGAGAGCAGGAGGGAGGTTCGCTGGAGATGTTGGGGATTCTGGTCCTGGGTCATGGCCGAGGGCAGCAGAATTCGTGCGATTTGCGCCCGATGAAAGGCATGGGTTTCGCTGGAGCTGAGGGTGTGCGCGAGTTCAGCCATGTGGATCGGATCGAAGAGGGGTTCGTGAGTGTCATTTCCCGCCATGTAGGCGTTCACGAGTCCCGCGGCTTCCGCTACCAGTCCCTGTTTCACCAGAAGACTCACGGTTGCGAAGGTCTGCTGACTGGGGACGGAAGAGGGGGCGCCGCTTCCTCGGAGAAGAAGCTGCCATCCACTGAGCACGGCACGCGCATGCCCGGCTCGTCGAGGGGGGCGGAGCGCCCGGGCCGCCCGGGGGATTTCACCCGGTGGAATGTGTCGCATCGTGTGGATGACATTGGCGAGTCGTGCCCCCCATCGCGGCGCTTTGCGATCGCCCCTCAATGCGTTCTTCAATGCTGTATTGAGCGTGCGTTTTCCCTTCTTGTCGGGACCCGTGCTGAACCATGCGCGTACCGCTCGTCCGTAGCTCTTCGATGCACGGTGCCCCTTCAGAAGGAAAGGGGCTTCTTTTCCCGCCGGGAGGAAGTCCACCACATTTCGTCCGTGGGCTCGTGCCAGGATGTTGGCGATCTCCTCGAGTTCCTGACTGATGTGAATGTGTCCGTGCATTCGTGCAACAAGGGAGACCCACGCGAGGAGGGCGATGTCCGCTTCTTCTCGCGCCTTGTCCAGCTGAAGTGCCTGTGTTGGCCCGATCGTGGCGGGGATCGCATGGATCAGCAGAAGCGCTTCGGAGAGCGCCTCGGTCAGGGAGCGATGTCCTTCGCTCTCCTTTCCGGCGTGGAGTTGCCACGCGCCGAGGGCGAGCCATGCGGATAGAACGCGGTCCACGCGGCGTCCGCCTTCATCCTCGGTGACACAGGCGATGGAATCTCCTGAGTGGGGCATGACCTCCCGGCCCGCTCTCAATTGAAAGGAGTGCGACCCCATGGATTCATTGTCGGAAGGGATGCCGAATTTCCCCAGAGGGAACTGGAACTCTGCGCGAGCGACCCAGGGGGTGCGGACCATCCGTGCCTGGCATGCGAGAGTGGTTTCGCCCGAGAACCCGTTGTTCACCGTGGCCACAAAACGAGTGATGGCGTCGGTGGCGCCGGCCAGATCGCCGCTCAGGGCGCGGGCATGGGCGAGTCTTGGCAGGAGTGCTGCGGACTTTCTCCCCTCTTCGCATTGCGTGTTCTGGAAAGCGGGTTGGGTCGCGGCAGTCCAGGCGGCAGCCACGGAACGGGGTTTGGCGCGTCCGGGGACGGTCGCCATCATCGCATCGAGGACCCATCCGAGACGGGATTCATCCGAGGGGAAGAGCGTGCTCCGTGCTTCTTTGAGGATCTGGCGGGCATCCGCGGATGAGCTCGAGTCATGGGCAAGAAGTGCAGCCGCGAGAAGAAGCATGGGCCGCAACTGGGGCGTGGAGATCAGCGATGCGTTCGCGAGCGCATTCGCGAGTGCTCCCTTCGTTCCTGTTGCGACTCCGGGTGTGGCCAGTTCTCTGCGCACGCGCCTCAATGAATCGGTGAGCGTGTCTCCATGGGGACTGGGAGGAGAGGTCCAGCGGCTCCCTGGAACGGAAGCGGGGTTGGGGCTCCCTGTGGAGTATGCATCTGCCAGAAGGCCGTGCAACAGCTCTGCCATCTCCGCCAGGCGCCACACCCCCTGGGCGTGTTCTCCCATGGATTGAACGCGCGCAGTCAACCGTGCAGCAGTGTTCTCAGCGCGTCTCAGCATCTCAGACTTCTTCTGGGGTCCGGCGCTGATCGCGAGGAGATCCCAGAGGGCGATCCGGGCGACCTCGAGTCCCGCTGCCATCGCGGGGGATTCAACGGCGACGACCACGTCGGCGGATTGGGCGGATTGCATTGCCGTCGCGTGGCCTTCCGCGCTTCGATCCAGCCAGTAGCTTCCGGCGTCGATCAGCCCTGTTCCCAGGCGTTGCACAGCCTCGGTCGCTTCTGGAGAGCCGAGGTTCTCCATGAGTCGAAGGGCATGCCCTGGAAGATCCCCCCGCATTCGGGCGAGGATCACATGGGCATCCGTCTTCTGTCCTTGAAGGCTCGCGTGAAGCGCTGAGGCGACTTCGCTCGCGAAGTGCAGAGCCGGACTCATTTTCAAGACCCACGTCGCCTCTGCGGAGGGCACCACGCGTGCGAGTTCCCGGAGCGATTGACTGGCGGTAACCAGTTGAGCGCTCGACTCCGGGCTGTTCCGACCGGACATCACGTCGATGATGACTTGAAGCACGTCCAGGGTGGCATGCAGTGCGCGTGCGCTCTCGTCTCCGGCATCCGTTCGTGAGTGTGTGATTCCTGTAGAGAGCGCATGGAGCGTCGCCATCCCGCTGGAGGCGTTGCTGTCGAAGAGTCCCAGAATCGTCCCGACGATGAAGTGGAGCGCTTCCTCATCTCCACGGGGTGCGGCCGTGGCGCTGACGAGTGCGCTCTGCGCAAGGGCGCTCAGGGACTCTGCGTTCATGCAGCGAGTGGTTCGTTTGACCGCGGTCAGCACGCGGTTGGACTGCCTTCCACCGACACCCGGTCCTCCATCCTCCTCGACCCCTTTCTGAATATGTTCACGGAGCTGTTCACATAGCGGGAGGAGGCGTTGAAAATGGCGGAGTTCCAATGGGTTCACGCTTTGGAACACCTGCTCGATCGAGCGAGGAGAGGACCATTGGGCGTGGGGGGATTGAATGGCCGCGATCCAGCCTGTGAGGACGGCATGGTCCACCTTCCCATCGTCTCGTTGAACGGCAGCGCGTGGGAACGGGGAGACCAGGTCCGTGCGCCCGAGCGCCTGCAGCCGTTCTTTCGCTCTGGACTGGCGGGAGGAGGTGAGTTCGGTTTCGTTCGCGTCGTCGCATCCGAT
>CAVOCR010000066.1:0-7940 GCA_963694245.1 Myxococcota bacterium | reverse complement strand
GCCACGGTCAGTCGGAAGTCATCCTTCTGGAGCATGATCTGGGCGTGGTGGGGCGCGATGGCGGGGTCATCGAGCACGACGTCATTTTCCGGGTCGGAACCAAGAGTCGTGATTCGATTGTAGAGCAGCACCGAGCGAATGCGATGGGCCTGACCGGGTTCCAATACGAGCAATGAAGCCATGAGAACGCTCTCCTGAGTCCGGGTTCAGGTCAGTCGTGACCAAGGTGTCCGGAGAATCCCACAAATACCCCGTTTTGGGGGGTGAATCCAAGTGTCGGTGTCAGACTGCTTTGTTTTGAGGGTGAATTCGAGGGGGGGATGATCGGGATTTCGAGGGTTTCCCGACTGACACGTTGGCCGACATGATGGATGACGGCATCCACAATTCCAGTGATGGCCAATCCCCAGAACACTCCTTGCGACACCCAGAAAGCGGTTTCGTACTGGCCGGCGAGTTCGGGGTCGATGGGGGCAGTGTCAATCAGCAGATAGTAGCTGGTGATCGTGCTGGCCAGCGCGAGTGTCTCGGTGGCGAGAAACGCTGTGCCGCTGACGTTGTCTCCGTTGAGGAACTGGCCGATGCCGAAGGGCACGAAGGCCGTCACAAAAGGGGTGTTTTCGATGATCTCCCGCTGAATTTTCTCGGTCGGAACGGCTTCTTCTGGCGGCTCCTCAGGCGCTTCGATGATGCCCAGTCTCTGGAGTCGGCTGAGCACCGCATTGTAGAATTGGATCAATTCCGGCGGATAGAAGAAGGGATCCAGCGCGTGCTCTGGCGACTTGGCCAAAAGCCCAGAGAACTCCTCGTCGGATTTCTGGGTTTCCTCGAGGAACCAGTAGGAAGCGCCCAGGCGTTCGCGTGCGATCCGGACTTGAGCCGGATCCACGAGACGAACAGTGGGATAGAGGAGCTCTCGAAACAGGTCGGCGGCCCGGGCATAGTCCTGGAAGTCGAAGCTGTTCTCTGCGAGGTCGAACTCGGCCGTTGGACTGGTCTCGGATCGCACGGGCGAAACGGACACGACGATGGGAAGAAGACCGAGCAGGAGGGCCGTCCAGAATGTTTGAAATGGCCGCGCCCCGTTCAAAGAACCGCCCCCTGCACCCTTGGATTACCTGCGTCGGACAGGGAGGATGACTCTGTTGGAATCCTGGAGCGGAGTGTAGCGGCGGTGCTGGGGGAGGGTCAACCCGTGCTAATGGGCCATGGATCCGGGGCCAGTTCTCGCGGGCGATGGCGCACGGACAAACTTGACCCGCACGCGCTCGTCTGTCCCCGGGCGGAGCGTGAGTTCGCTTCGATGGGGAGGGTGGCCTTCGACTTTCACTTTTAGCTTGATGGTTCGTCCTGAACGGCGATGGGCGGAGCTGTAGGCAATGGGAATGCGGATGTCCCGATTCGTGGATCCGACGTCGCTTCCATCAATGAACACCCGTCCCTTCAGCGAGGCGAGAACGCGGAGATGAGCGTCTTTCAAGCGGGCCTTGAGTCGTAGGCTGGGGTTTGCCTTGTTCGCATGCACGAGGAAGATTCGTTCGACGACTTCGCAGGTTTCACAATCCGGGATGTCGATTCGGACCCGGTGTTTTCCCGCAGTCAATCGAAGGGGATCCTTGGGGAGCTTCTTGAATGTTCGGCCGTCGAGTGTGAGCTGGGCGAGGGGGGGACTGACCAGGATGCGCACGGGGTATCGTGGCGTCGCAATGGGTTCGCTCCGAGGGTCCTTGTTCGGAATGGTGCGCTCCGAAGTGGTCGCTGTCGGCCGAACGGCTGATTCAGGCGCTCGCGCCATCAGACGGCGGGGTCGTCGCGTGATGCCTCGTGCGTTTTCCGCATCGCGTGCCCGGGCCTCCTCCAGTGTTGGGGGATTCTGGAGAGGAAGGATCGCCATGGGGGTGGGAGGGCCCGGCGCCTCTGCGACGGGCGCCATGTCCGGGCTCTGCAACGCGATGACGCCCATGAAGAGGAGCATGGCGACGATCGTTGCGGCGAGTCCCCCCGCGACCCATGCGAGTCCCCGTCGCCGTCCGGCTTCACGGTCTCGGGCGACGTGCAGGTTCTCGAGCATCTTGAGGGCCCGGGTGTTGTTCTCATCGAGACAGATGACCCGGTTCAGGTGCGAGAGCGCGAGCGCAGATCGACTTTGGCGGATCGCACGATCCGCGAGTTCAAGAATACGACCGGTCAGTCGCTTGCGAAGGTCCTTCTCATACCGTCCTCGATGCGCATGCCATGTCTTCAATTCCGCGGTGGGATCGTTGATCCCGAGCTTTTTGAGATGGTCTGCGAGCTCTGAGAGGAGCGCTGAGGCGGACGCATATCGGGATTTTCGCTCCCGCGCCAATGCCTTGTCGATGATCCGCGAGAGTGGTCGGCCCACGGTTGGGTTGATGCTCTCGGCGGGCGGATAATCCCCCTCGAGGATCTTTCGGAGCAGGGCGTGGGGACTGGGTGCGTTGAAGGGCAGGACACCGGTCGTGAGATAGTAGAGCAGCGTCCCGAGTGAAAACACGTCGGCGCGGAAATCGAGTTCTTTGCCTTCGATGTGTTCCGGCGACATGTGGGCAGGAGATCCCATGAGCGCGCCGGTCATGGTCATGCGGCTGGTGTCGAGCGCTCGGGCGATCCCGAAGTCCATCAGCTTGACCACGCCATCCTCGCGGATCATGACGTTCTCGGGCTTGATGTCCCGATGAAGGATGCGTGCCTCGTGCGCGTGCTCGACCGCCCGGGTGACCTCATGAGCGATCATGACCCCGGTTTCCGGAATGGAAAAGGGGTTCTCTTCCACCATTCGTGTCAGGGTTTCACCCCGCACGAACTCCATGACGATGTAGCTTTTGGAGGAGCCTTCGGGAGCCACATCATAGACTTTGAGGATGTTCTCGTGCTCGAGACCCGCCGCCGCATCCGCCTCGTTTTGAAAGCGGACGCGCGCTTGTTCACGGACACTCAGATGGGGGTGAAGCACCTTCAGCGCGATTTCGCGACCGCCCAGGCGGTGATCGAGCCCTCGATAGACGATGGCCATTCCGCCGCTTCCGACTTCTTCTAGCAGTTCGTATCGATCATCGAGTCGTTCGGAGTCCATCGTTCAGTCCCTGAGTCCGTTGCATGGGAGCAGAGCAGGCTCAAGATGTCGTCGTTCGTGTCTCAGCGGGCGTCCTCTGGGCACGAAGGGTTCAGGTGCTGGTCGGTCGAATCCGGAGGTGCAGTTCGTCGAGCTGGGTTTCGTCCACCGTGGTGGGGCAGTCCAGCATGAGATCGGTGGCCTTCTGTGTTTTCGGAAACGCGATCACGTCGCGAATGCTCTCGGCTCCGGTCATCAGCATGATCATCCGGTCCATTCCCAGGGCGATTCCTCCGTGCGGGGGAGTTCCGAACTCCAGAGCGTCGAGGAAGAACCCGAATTTGTGACGGGCATCCTCGTCCGAGATCCCGAGGATGCGGAACATGGCAGCTTGAGTGGCGTGATCGTGGATTCGAATCGACCCTCCGCCGAGCTCGGTTCCGTTCAACACCAGGTCGTAGGCCTGCGCTCTCACGCTTCCCGGGTCGGATTCCATGCGCTCCCGGTCATCGGGATGGGGGCTCGTGAACGGGTGGTGCATGGCGTGCCATGTATCCGATTCCGGGTCGTGGTCGTAGAGCGGAAAGTTGGTGACCCAGAGGAAGGAGTAGTCATCCGTGTTCCGAAGTTCGAGGCGGTCTCCAAAATGGAGTCGGAGAGCATTCAGCGCCGGGTTGGTGACCCGCGCCTTGTCCGCGACGAAGAAGATGAGGTCTCCGACTTCCATCTCCAGTTTTTCCTGCATCGCCGCCCGCTCCTCGTCGCCGAGAAACTTGACGATGGGCCCCTGCCAGCCTTCCTCGTTGACTTTGAACCATGCGAGTCCTCGTGCGCCATAGGGCTTCACGACCTCGATGAGCTTGTCGATTTCGGACCGGCTCATGGTGGCGCATCCCCGGGCGTTGAGGGCCTTGACGATGCCGCCTTCCGCAACACAGCGGGAGAACACCTGGAATCCACTGTTTGCGACGTCTTCGGTCAGGTTTTTCAGTTCCATGCCGAACCGCGTGTCCGGCTTGTCGCTCCCAAAGCGCTCCATGGCCTCGGCGTACTCCATTCGCGGGAAGGTGGCGGGGACATCGACCCCGAGTCCCTGCTTCCAGAGATCCGCAATGAGCCCTTCGACCAGTTCGTAGACGTCTTCGGGGGCGACGAAGCTCATTTCGACGTCGATCTGTGTGAACTCGGGCTGGCGATCTGCGCGGAGATCCTCGTCTCGAAAGCATCGGCAGATCTGGTAGTAGCGATCATACCCGCTGATCATGAAGAGCTGTTTGAACGTCTGTGGCGACTGGGGCAGGGCAAAGAACTGCCCCGGGTGCACGCGTGAGGGGACGAGGTAGTCTCGAGCGCCTTCCGGTGTGCTCTTCATCAGAATCGGTGTTTCCAACTCCAGAAATCCGTTCGCCGCGAGGTGGTTGCGCGTCACGTTGTTCGCGAGGGACCGCAGGATGAGGTTTCGCTGCAATGAGGGACGGCGCAGGTCCAGATACCGGTATTGAAGCCGAATGCTCTCACCCGTGTCCGTGTCGTCCTTGATCTCGAACGGGGGGGTCTTTGCCACGTTGAAGACCTCGGCGTCAGACACGACGACCTCGACCTCGCCGGTCTCCATGCGGGAATTGACGTTTTCACCTCGATGAGTCACCGCTCCCCGGATGCCGAGGACGTGCTCGCTTCGGAGAGAGGCGCCGAGCGTGTGGGCTTCGACGGAGACCGCCGGGTCGAAACGCAGCTGGGTGAGACCATGGCGATCTCGGAGGTCGATGAAAATCACGCCTCCATGGTCCCGGTAGGTCTGCACCCATCCCATCAGGACTGCAGTTTCTCCTGCATGACTTTCGCGCAGCTCCCCGCAATTGTGGGTGCGCTTCCATTCGTGGATGAATTTCGACACGAGGTTCTCCTGATAAGGCGAGTCGGGAATATACGTCTAGAAGTCAGCGCCCACATGCATGGTATAGGTCTGAGTATCGGATGTGAGGGCGACTTCGGCTCCGAGCGACACGTATGCGGCTACAAACTGGAGTCCCACGACACCGCGATGAACGACTTCGCTCACATCGTCAAAGAGATGCACACAGCTTGTCTCTCCGTCGCATGGGTCGGTGCTCGTGGATCCCGTTCCAGTGGGAAAGAACGCGATTTGATGGGATTGACCGAGCAGGTAGATCAAGTTGTAGCCGGTGTACGGGGCGAGTCGAAACAGCCCCGCAATGCCGAATTCCTTCGACACGATCATGTCCCCTCCCGCGAGGAGAAGATGGATGTCGCCCGCTCCGAGGATCGTGTTCACGTTGGCTCGAAACGCGACGTCGGGAAGATATCGGAATCCCTCGATGGGGGCGAACTTCACGTCCAGCCCCACCCCCCAGAGATCGCTCTTGAAGAGGTGGGTGAGATTCCCGCCGATCTCCAGGCTGAAGGGGAGTCCCTTGCGAATGTGAACCTGCATCGTCGTCAGCGAACTGTCTGGTTGCTTCCCATCCGCGATGACGGTCTGCCAGTGATCTGAGTTCTCGACGATGTCGGTCCAGCTCATCTCATAGGCGATCTCGAATCCAAGAGATCCCAGCGTCGCGGCGGGACCGAGAAATTTGGGCGCCATGGCTATGGCCATGTCCCGGACCACATGGTTGAAGCCGTTCTGGTCCAACTCGGTCTGGTTGACCAGACGGTTGAATTCCAGATCGTAGAGATCCCCCTCAGCCCATGCCGCGGCAGGCATGAAAAAGAGGAGCGAAAAAAGGATGCTCACATTGCGCAGATGTCGACCCATGAATTGGCCTCGCGTACAGGGGTTTTCCGCTCGGGAGGCTAGCACCGTGCTCGGAAGGGTGTCAAGTTTGCAAGGGCACGGTATTACTTGTCTTTTTGCGGTTCTTCCCGGCTCTTGATTTCCGTACGCTCGAGAAGCAGCGCTTCGAGGGTCTCCACGCGTCGCCGCAATTCCGTCAATTCATCCCGTTGAGCGTGGATCAGGGGGAGGGTGGCCACCAGCAGTCGAACCTTTTCATCGAAGCGGACCTGGGCTTCCTCCAATCGCTGATGGCTGGTCTCGACGAGTTCCCTCAATCCGGTCTTCACCGCTTCAGCCCCTTCCCGTTCCCGCTGGCGCAACCGGTCGACGCCGCGCTCCACGTCTTCCCGGAGGGTGGCGACTGTACGCTCCGCCTCTTCTCGTGCGCGAGTCACGGGTTCCGTGACGTGTCGTTGCAGGAGATCGCCACTGCTTTGCATCCATTGCTTCACAAGACGCGCAGGAGTCCCGGCTGCGAGTCGCTTTTCTTCTTGATGCAGGAGGTGCGTGAGGGTTCGAGCGGTCAGATCCTCGCCGGTCTTCTTGTCCTCCACCCGGACGTTGATTCCGGCTCGGACAAGCTCTCCGATTTCATCCAATTTGATGTAGCGGCTTTGCTCCACGTCGTAGAGCTTGCGATTCGCATATCGCCGGATCAGACGGATGGGGGTGGGATCGACCATGCATGTTCCTCGGGTTCACAGCCTTGATCGTTGGGGGAGTGCTCGACCTTGTCAAGCATGGGCTTGGCAGTCGGAGGGGGCTCGCCTACACTCCCGCTTCCGGGCATGCGCAATTCCCCGGATGGAGGTTTCCATGAGGATCGAAGAGGATCTGCAGGCCGAACTGGTGAAAGCGATGAAGGCCCGCGATGCATTGACATTGAATGTCGTCCGCCAGATCCGCAGTCGGGTGAAAGAGGCCACCACGGCCCGCGGATTTGAAGGCGAAGTGGATGACGCGCTTCACCTCGCGGTGATCCAGCGGTATTGCAAGCAGATGGCGAAGGCCTTGCCGGATTATGAAGCGGCGGGTGAACGCGGCGCAGCGATGGTGGAACAACTCAAAGGCGAATTGCAGTATCTGGAGAAATACCTCCCCAGACGCCTGGATGAGGCAGCGACTCGTGCGCTCGTGACGGAGGTGGTGGCCTCCACCGGAGCTCAGGATCGCAGCCAGATGGGGCGCGTGATGGGCGCGATCATGGGAGCTCATCGGGATTCGGTCGATCCGGGACTCGTGAAGCGCCTCGTCAATGAGGCCCTCGGCGGCTGACGCCCGGGGGCTCTACTCTGTGTCACGACAGGAGGGACAGGTCCCGTAGAGCTCCATGTTGTGATGGGTCAGCGAGTAGCCGTGGAGCGCCGCGATTTCATCTTGAATCTTTTCAATCGTCTCATTTTCAAATTCGACGATGGCGCCACAGGCCGTGCAGATGAGGTGATCGTGGTGGTCGCTCGCGGGCTCGTAGCGCGTCGAGTCCTCTCCAAACTGCATGGATTCGGCGACTCCGCACTCCACGAGCAGCTTCAGGGTTCGGTAGACCGTCGCGTAGCCGATGCCCGACTGTGTTTTTTGCAGTCGCTGATAGAGGTCATCGACGGTCGTATGTCCTCCGAGCTTGAAAAAAGTTTCCGTGATGACCAGTCGCTGACGTGTCAGGCGGAGGCCTTTGGAGCGAATGTGCTCTTCCAGAGTCGATTTCCATGGGGCGGCTGCGGCTGTCACCTGGGACGGTCCTTGTCGTTGCGCAAGCTGACTTCCACCTGGCGTGTTTGCGAAAGTGTGGTGGCCTGCAACTTCTCGCCACGTGCAATGATTTCTGTTTTCACATTGTAGTTCATTCGACCTGAAACAGGAATACCTGTTCTGATTCCGATGCGGACAATGGCCTGTCCCCTGCCTTTTCCAATGGCGCTGACTTGATGCGTGTCATTGGACTCATCTCGCGTCTCGGAGAGCGACACGGCGCTCGCGAGAACCAGGCATTCCCGGTCGTCACAGGGGGTCGTTCCGAGGGGGCGGATGGTTCGTGTCGTGCGGGTGGGGGCCTCCGAATCCAGGGTC
>CAVOCR010000065.1:0-8075 GCA_963694245.1 Myxococcota bacterium | reverse complement strand
AATCGATGGCGATTGGATTCAATTATCGGTATCTCCTGGATGTGCTTTCGGTGGTGGGAGGCGATGAGATTCGCTTTGAAATCAACGATCAGTTTTCACCCGGGGTCATTCGAAGCGAAGAAGATGCGAATGCCATCTTCGTGATCATGCCCATGCGCATCTGATCTCTTCTCTCCGGAGCGTGCTGTGCAGCTTCACCGGCTCGTTCTCCACAATTTTAGAAACGTGATGGATGCATCGTTGGAATGCCATCCTGCGTTCAATATCTTTCATGGAAAGAATGCTCAGGGGAAAACGAACGTCCTCGAGGCGATCTACATTCTCTTTGCATTGAAATCCTTTCGTGGAGCTCGAAACGCCGATCTCATTCGATGGGAATGTGAAGAAGCGATGATTCGTGCGGTTTCCCAACGACGCGAAACCACGCGCGACCTCCGAATGAACATCAAACCCCGCGCCAAGCACGTGAGCATTGATGACAAGCGAACTCGGAGCATGTCGGAAGTATTTGGTCATCTTTCCATCGTTCTCTTCAGTCCCGAAGACATGGTCATTTCCAAGGGAAGTGGCTCTCATCGACGTACTTTTCTGGATCGTGCCATTTTTCATGCGACACCCGGATTTCACGAGGTGATTCGGCGGTATGAGACCGCATTGAAGAATCGCAATTCGCTTTTGAAGGATTCCCGATCAGGAGGCGCCTCGCCTGTGATGCTGGATGTCTTCGATGTGCAGCTGGTGGAAGCGGGTTCGCGATACATTCACGAACGCCTTCGATTCATTGGAAAGCTGCGTCCGTTCATGGAAGAGGCTCACGAACGTCTGGTATCTGGTGAGCACAGCATTCAAATGGCGTATGAGAGCACTCTTCCAGTTGAAGAGGGGATGTCGCTCGAAGCGATTCGGGAGATCATGGAGGAACGAGTTGTCCAGGAGCGTTCCCGGGATCTTGCGCGGGGATTCACCTCCAGCGGTCCGCATGTTGATGATCTTCAGCTCAGCATTGATGAGCGACCCGCACGACTGCATGCATCCCAGGGACAACATCGAAGTCTCGTTCTCGCATTGAAGATCGCCGAAATTTCACTGTTGGAATCCTTGCTCGACATGCGTCCGATTCTTCTTCTGGATGATGTTTCAAGCGAACTCGATCGAACACGCAATGCACAGTTGATGGAATACCTTCTGGAGTCGAATGGCCAGGTGTTCATTACGACGACTGATCCCGATTACATTGCGATAGATCGGGAAAAATCCATTTTCCATGTGAACGAAGGGGTTCTGAGGATGGAGGATGGGACATGAGAAACGAGGCAGCTCGAAATCATTGGCCAGCTGAAATGAATGAAGCCTGGGATTCGGTGGAGTCCACGGGTCGTTTTCATTACGTCACCAACGGAGGGCTGGTCGGTTTCATCCTATTGCAGGTCGGGGTAGTCTGGGCATTCTTCCTCTATACGTCGATGACCATTCACGTATGGACGATGCTGATGACAGGATTTCTGGTGGTGTATGTCCCTCTCTCGATATTTCAGCTGGGAACCCTGCTTCGTTGGCGGGCATTCACAGTGATGAGTGCTGTGGCTGTGGGACCGAGGCGAATCACGTGGATGTGTTCAGGAGAGGTTCAAAGCGTCGATTTGTCGACGCAGAAAGTGGAACGGATGGGATTTGAGCGAATCGCCGAGGGGTCTTCCATGGAAGGCTATCTGACTCTGGACATGCCGGGGAAGGAAGGCGTACGACTGGATCTCTTTCGACCCTATGCTCGATTGTCATCGCTTGAGCATTTCATTGAGATGGTTCTGAAGGGCATGGGTTCCTCCCAGTCCCGAACAAGGAAAGGCAAGAGGTAATCATGGAACGATTTGTGATTGAAGGTGGGCGCGCTCTCAATGGGGATGTGACCCCAAGTGGGAGCAAGAATGAAGCGCTCCCTGCGCTCGCTGCCACTCTCCTTGCAAAAGGACCCGTGACCTTGAAAAACGTCCCACGCATTCGGGATGTCGAGGTGATGCTCGAGATTCTCCAGACTCTGGGATCGACCGTCGAATGGCTTGAATCGAATGTGGTGTGTGTGGATACGACGGCTGTCGATACCGCTGAACATCTCGATTGGGAGCTGTGTTCGAAAATCCGCGCTTCGATTCTTTTTGTGGGTCCGCTTCTCGCTCGAACCGGTTGTGTGGAGCTCCCCCCGCCAGGTGGGGACGTGATTGGTCGACGACGGCTGGACACCCACTTTCTGGGCATGCGCGAGCTGGGTGCGAGCTTTGAGGCAGGAAGAACGTTCAAATTGATGGCTCCTCGGGGATTGCAGGGTTCGGAGATTTTTCTGGATGAGCAGTCGGTGACGGCCACCGAGAATCTCATCATGGCCGCATCGCTCGCTCGGGGAGAAACCACGATTCTCAATGCTGCGTCCGAACCCCATGTACAGGGTATTTGTCGTCTGGTGCAGTCCATGGGGGCCACAGTCAACGGAATTGGAACGAACAGCATTCGTATCGAGGGGGTGGAAAATCTCCACGGATGCACCCATGAGATCGGTCCAGATTACCTCGAAGTGGGCAGCTTCATCGCGCTGGCTGCGATGACCGGTGGTGAAGTTCGCATTCATGGTGTCGTCAAAGAGGATCTTCGAATGATTCTTCGCGTCTTTTCCAAGCTCGGAATTGATGTGCAGATTGAAGGCGACATCCTCACCGTTCCTGCACGACAGCGGATGCAGGTTCAGGCGGATTTGCAGGGGTCCATTCCACGGATTGATGATGCTCCGTGGCCGGCTTTTCCGACGGATCTCATGAGCATTGCCATCACCGCGGCGACTCAGGTCGATGGAACGGTTCTCTTCTTTGAGAAGATGTTTGAAGGACGCATGTTCTTCGTGGATGCGCTCATCAGCATGGGAGCGGACATCATTCTCTGTGATCCCCATCGCGTGGTGGTCGCGGGAGCTTCCAAGCTGTTTGGAACCCGCCTGGAAAGTCCCGATGTTCGGGCGGGAATGGCGCTTCTCATGGCAAGTTTGACCGCCCAGGGAACGAGCACCATCTACAACATTCGCCAAATTGACCGCGGCTATGAGCGAATCGATGAAAAACTGAGAGGTCTCGGCGCTTCCATCGAGCGCCTGGATTGATGGAACGCGAATGAATCCATTGACGCGATCCTCCCTGACTTCCGCTCAGCGGATCATCCTCAAAATAGGAAGCGCAGTCATCACGCGTGAAGACGAGACGGGTCTTGATCGCGAGACTCTTCAGTCCATCGCGGATGAAGTCGCCGGGTTGATGGCCCGAGGGTGTGAAGTGGTGATTGTCTCTTCAGGCGCCATCGCATTGGGTCGTCAAGAGCTGGGGCATGTGGGTCCACCTGCCGACATGGCCTCCCGTCAGGCCTTTGCAGCGATTGGACAGAGTCATTTGATGCGTGCATGGAGAGAGGCCTTCTCCGCGCATGGAAAAACGATCGCCCAGGTGCTTCTCACGGAAGACGATTTCCGCAATCGAAAACGTTACCTGAATGCCCGTCATGCCATGCAGGCGATGATTTCGCTGGGGGCTGTGCCTGTTGTGAATGAAAACGACACGGTCGCGATCGATGAGATCAAGTTTGGAGACAATGATCGACTCAGCGCCCAGGTCTCCGTACTTCTTTCAGCAGATGTTCTCGTGATGCTGAGTGTCGTGGATGGCTTGTACGAGCGCGATCCGACAGTGGACAAAAATGCGCGCCGAATCGCCTCCGTTGAGCGTTTCACGCCGGAATTGGAAGCCCTTGGAGCTTCAGGTGTTTCCAGCGTGGGGACGGGTGGAATGGCCAGCAAGCTGTCGGCTGCGCGAATTGCCGGTCGATCCGGAATTCCAAGCATCGTGGCCGGCGGTCGCCGTCAAGGGGTGGTCGAAGCCGTCTTGAGGGGCGAAGACATCGGAACGTTCTTCAATGATTGCGCCGATCGGGTGAAGGCTCGCAAGCATTGGATCGCCTATACGCTCACACCCGCAGGGGACATTCGTGTGGATGCTGGCGCAGCGAAAGCCATCGCGTCGCATGGCAAGAGCCTTCTCGCACGAGGCATCGTGGGAGTGGAGAGTCGATGGGACGTCGGAGAGGCGGTTCGAATCATCGATCCCGAGGGAATCGAAGTCGCACGGGGGTTGAGCCGTTATTCGTCTTCGGATGTCACCGCGATAGCTGGCAAACGTTCGGATGAGATTGTATCTGTCATCGGTCATTGGTTTGGAGATGCCGTGATTCACAGGGATGACATGGTGCAGATGGGAGTGGATGAGTTGGTTGACACGAATTAGTCCATCCTCAAGACTTTGTAGCTTCGATGAGGTAGCCCGGTTGTACAGGGAGAGGTCATGAGCTTGAAATGGAAGCAAATCTTGATGTGCGGTGTTCTCGCGACAGCTCTCTCTGGGGTGGGTGCGTGTAAAAAGGAAGCGCCTCTTTCTCAGCAATCGGTAGCGCCAGGGCAGCCCAAGTCCGCTGCGCAGACCTCCAAGGCACCCCAGGCATCGGGAACAAAGGGGGAGAGCGCCACCCCGGCATCAGAAACGGGTGCAGAAGCGGCCAGCTCTGCCGCTGAAAAGCCTGCAAGGCCTCGCGCTCCCGTGGATCCTGGTGCGCCGGTGGCGACTGTGAATGGGAAGGACGTCACGGGCGCGAAGTATTATCAGGAATTGGGCAAGATCATGCGGCACGGTTCCAACATTCCGGAAGACCGCCTGGCGCGAATCCGCGACAACATCCTGAAGCGTCTGGTGGAAGCCGAACTGGTGGAACAGGCGATTCAAAAGGCCAAGATCCAGGTGTCGAAAAGCGCTCAGGAGTCCGCGTTTCAGGAGTATCGAAAGCGTTTCAAAAGTGATGTTCAGTTTCAGAATTATCTGAAGCACGGAAAGCTCACTGAAGAGCAGGTTCGCGTTCGCATTCGGGACAAGCAGTCGCTGGAAAAACTCATCGAGAAGCAGGGTTCACTTGGGGTGACGAACAAGGAGGCGGAGGCCTTCTATGAAAAGAACAAGTCCTTCTACAAGGAGAAGGAAAGCCTGCACGCGCGACACATCCTCCTGAAGCTGGGCAAGGATGCTCGAAAGTCCGAGGAGCAGAAGCTCCTTGCGCGAATGGCCGAGGCACGTCGTGCGGTCGATTCGGGAACCGATTTCGGTGAGGTCGCCCGAAAGTACAGCGAAGGGCCCACAGCTCCGAAGGGAGGAGATCTGGGATTTTTTGGTCGCGGTCAGATGGTGAAGCCCTTTGAAGAAGCGCTTCTCCAATTGAAGCCGAATGAAATCAGCGACCCGGTTCGAACGCGATTTGGCTATCATCTCATTCAGCTTCTGGAGAAGAAGGCGGAGCATCAAAAGCCTTTCAAAGAAGTGAAAGAGCAGATTTTTGAGAGCCTTCGAAACAAGAAGTTTTTTCAATCTCGTCGCAAGCTTCTCGAGCGACTTCGAAAAGACGCCACGATCGTGCGTCACACCTCTTAACGAGTTCATTCCTTGCGATTTGGGATTTCGACACGCGTTTTCTTCGGATTTGCGATCGTGATCGTCGCGTTCGCGCTGGCGAGTCTCTACAACATTCACCGCACCGCTCAGCTGCGAGAGAACATCACGTTTCTCCGGGAAGGAGTTCTTCCCGTGGAGAAGGAACTCGTGCGCGTGGAAGAGACATTGCGCAGCTATCATCGCGATGTCCTGGGTCAGTCTCGTCGCCGCTCCGCCTCATTGGAGCGCCTCTCCGAACAGATTCCGCGGGTCAATCAACATGTGTTCGAGCGATTTTCCCAGGTGGAAGAGGGAATTCGGGAGATGGTCGAGAATCTGACGCTCAGTGAAGAGGATCGGAGCTCTCTCGAGGGGCTCGCCGAGCGCGTTTCAAGTCTTGAGGAGGGATCGCTCCTCGCGCGTGGATTTGAAAACGATGATTCTCTGTCCTCCCGACGAACGCCTCCCGTATCGGCCATGATGGTGAGAGCGCTCCGTGAATTGGAGACCAGTGCATCCAACCGGGCCGTGTTTGATTCCGTCACCGCTGCGTTCATCAAGGCGGTGGAGGGAGGCGAACTGGACTCGGCAACTCAGATCCTTGGAGATCTGCGGCGGATGGTGGGTGAACTGCTTCGCAACACCCGCATGTTGCGTCGAGAGGTTTCGCGTCAGGTCACGGCTGCGAACGATCGTGCGAAGGCGGATGAACGGCGGGCGATGGGTGCGATTCTGCTGGCCTCTTCCTGCGCTCTGTTGATCAGTCTGTTCGTGCTCTTCCTGACCTTGCATCGAATTCGCCGGATCAATGTGTTGATCGAGGGGGTTCGTTCGGTCTCTCGTGGAGACTATGGTCAGCCCCTTGAAGTGGGCGGAAATGACGAAATTCGAATGCTTGCCGATGAGTTCAATCAGATGGAACGTTCTCTTCAGGAACGGGATCACATGCTGGCGAGCCAGCGGGCCGATTTGATGGCAGCGGAGCGATTGGCGACCATCGGTCGCATGAGCGCTCAGATCACGCATGAGATTCGGAATCCGCTCTCGTCGATTGGATTGAATGCCGAGCTCCTTCAGGATGAACTGGAGCCCATCGAAGACGCGAAAAAGAAAGAGGCCCTGGCCCTTCTTCGTGCGATCGGTGGGGAAGTGGATCGTTTGAATGCGGTCACGGAGCATTATCTGCGATTCGCCCGGCTTCCCCGCCCAGAGCCAGTGCTCGATGATCTTTCGACGATGGTCCGCGCATTGGTGGACTTCATTCGGCCCGATCTCCGTCACCAGGGTGTGGAGATCACCATGACCGTGGAGAGCCTCCCTGAGTTCCCCTTTGATGCCAATTTGATGCGGCAGGCCCTCCTCAATCTCATTCGCAATGGGTCTGAGGCGATTGAGGGCTCCGGAAAGGTGCATTTGACCGTGGACAAGGACGGGGACTCGGCACGGATTCAGGTGGCCGACACAGGATGTGGGATTCTGGAGTCCGACATTTCCCGGATATTCGAGCCCCTGTTTTCGACGCGTGCTCATGGAACGGGTCTGGGTCTTCCCCTGGTCCGTGAGATTGTGGAGGAGCACGGAGGGACCGTGGACCTCAGCACAGAAGTCGGAGAGGGAACCTGCTTCGTCGTTCGCCTCCCACTCCAGCAGTCTGGAGCGGTGGATCAGGAAACAGCGGTCTGAATTTTCGCCACTTCTTCCAGGGTTCTGTTCTCCCATCCTTCTTTCAAATGAGAGAGAACCTCGTTGAAGAGCGTTGTCTTTTCAGCCAGGGGTGTTCGCTGGTCCGGTTGACGAAGGAGGACGTCGTCAATGTTGTCCAGAGCGTGATCCGTCATGTCGATGGCGTGGAACTCGAGGTTGATGAAGGGAACTTTGTTCACGCTCGATCGGGCCAGGCGCCATCCGCGGTGGCCCATGGCGATCAAGGAGGTTCCAATCACAGGAAATCGTGTCCACGGAAGCACCGTTACGGGCAATTCCAGAAGGGGTCCTGCCGCTGTCTTCAGGAGGTGGGGAAGTCGCGGTGTCGCGAGGACGCTCGGAGAGCCGAGAATGGACTCGGATGGACGTCTCCGGAGCGAATACCAGCTCAGCACCATCGCTTTTGCCAGGTAGTAGGGCGTCGATGGAAAGAACGAGGAATCGTAGAGGTATCCCCGCTCCGCGAGGATTTCGAGCAATTCGGGCGACGTGTTGTAGCCAGGAGCGCGAAATCCACGGGGTGTTTCCCCCGTGATCTCTCCAATGCTCTCTTCTGCTCGGGTGATCTCATCCGTGATCGCCTGCCGATCCATTCGGATCAGATCGTAGGGGTGTGTATGGGAATGGCTCGCGATCTCATGTCCTTCCTGGACCGCTCGTTGGATGACTTCTCGTGCAGCGATGTCTTCGAGATCTTCTGTGACGACGAAGAAGGTTGCGCGAATCCCCAGCGCTTGAAAGAGGTTCAGGAACCGGGTCATGCCCGTCGTGTAGATGGCGCCGCGACCTGGCGCAGCGTTCTCCGGCAGCCCGTGAATCCGGTAATAGAGGTGGAGTCCGTCGACGTCGACGTTGATGGACGCGATGCGG
>CAVOCR010000064.1:0-8151 GCA_963694245.1 Myxococcota bacterium | reverse complement strand
GGGAATTGAAGAATCTCCATCCTGCCATGCACCGCCCACCATGCCAAACCGATGACATGGACGAGGGACTCGTTCCCATGTCAGGCTGACACCATGAATCCCCACCTCCTCCGCGCAGGGCTGACCACATGCCTCCTCTCACTGGCTCTCGCGAGCGCTGCGAACGCGCAAACGACTCCGCTCCCTCGGAGTCCAGGCGGTGACGTGCTGCACTCTCCCTGGAGCCTGCCTGGCAGCCCCTCCGAGAGTCCTGACCCTCTTCCGGAAACCAGCGAACCCACATCCGAGGAGGACGGCGCGGAGAGCGAAGAGCGGGGAGTCATGGTCTATCGCTCGGCGCCAGAGACGAACAGCGATCTGGTTCAGGACACCTCCGCTGAAGTCCGCCTGGATGATCGCACGGAGCCCGAGGACATGCTGCACTATCATGCGATGTTCGACCCCTCCGTCGCACCGTGGAAACGAAACAACGCCCGGGACGTCGTCAACGCTTCGGGAGAGCTGGTCATCGGAGACCCCTCTCGGGTTCCGGTTCCGATCGCGTCTCTTCCCACTTCCGGGGACCGGGCTCTCTGGTACGCCGACATTCGGGTGGATCTGCAACCCAATGTCCTCGCCCCCCTCCCCTCCGTCGCACCCGACATGCGCATTCGAAGTGTCGAGTCGACTCCGCCTCTCCCAGACATGACATTCTCCGTCGACAGCGCTGGGAACTTCGGAGTGAAGGCGCCGGTCAAGGGTCGTGTCCGCCTCCTCCTCCTCGTGGATGCGCCCAATGCCTACTTTGGAGCCCCGATCCCCGAAGGAGTTCTGACCCGGGATGCCTGGCGTTCCTTCCCCCGAGGTCGCCCTCTCGTCCCGGCCCCCATGCAGGAAGCAGCCGAACGTCTCTGGCCCCTTCTACAGGTTCATCCCAGCCAACCCCTCTCCGAGAGCCTCAAGCGACTCGTCTCCTGGTTCCGTTCCTTCACAGCAGGTCCCGCTCCCGCCATGGACGGCACCCTCCTCGAATCCCTGGTTCGAGGACAGCGCGGAGTCTGCCGCCATCGGGCCCATGCCTTCACGATCCTCGCGCAATCCCTCGGCATCCCGGCACGCCACGTCGCCAACGAGGCCCACGCCTTCGTGGAAGTCCACGTGCCCGGAGAGCGCTCCGGATGGAGACGAATCGATCTCGGGGGCGGAGCAGACGGGCTCACCATCCATGGTGGACACGGCCACCCTCCCCATGTCCCTGGACCGGATCCCTTCCCCCGACCTCCACCTTATTTCGCCGGAGCCACGACGGATCCTCCTCTCCAGGACAGCCCCCACATCATCACGGGGCTCACGCCAGCCACGGAGCCGCCTCAGGGACTGGGGCGTGCACTGGCATGGAAGCCCTTCACACCTCCCCCGGCACCCGGACCCGAACAGCGAGCGACCGACGTTCAACTTCTACGCACCGAGAGCAGCATCCTGCGCGGAGAATCCCTGCTCGTGGAGGGAATCATCACCGACGAGGCCGGTTCGCCCCTGCCCGGCCTCCCGGTATGGATCGAACTGAGTTCCCCGGACTTCAACCCGGGGAAGGTGCTGCAGATCGGCGCGACCCATTCCGATGAAGAAGGTCGGTTCAGCACACAGGTGGTGTACCCCATTCAATTGAGCATTGGACGCTATCACCTCCGGGCCCGAACGCCCGGGGACCTGCGTAGAGCGGGGGCCATCAGTGCTGAATAATCCCACTCATGGGGTCTTTCGGACACTCGCGGAGAACACAAAGGGATACACGACCACGCAAGGCTGCTGAATCGCCGCCGAGAACGCCAGTCCCTCGAGAGCGCGCACCACGCAGGTGTTCAATTCCACCGAAAAATCACTGCTCTCGATCCCCCGATGCGCCAGCCTTCCCCCCTGGACGATCCCAAGAGAGACCGCGATCCGTCCGTGAAGACTGGGGTCTTTCTGAGCCGCCTTGCGATAACATTCCGTCACCCTCTCGCGGCGAGTCCTGACGACCCGGGAGATGCTCTCCTGGTCACATCCCGCTTCCGTCTTCTCCGTGACCTCCGTCTCCAGGGTCTCCGTAGCTGGAGAAGACGCCGCGACGACCTCCTGGGGCTCTTTCTTCGCTGGAGTGGGTGTCGGAGTGGCGGAACACCCGAGGCTCCAACACAGGGCCCCCACCATTCCGATGATGCGCGCTTTCATTCAGCCCCCCTCGGATTGAAACAACGAAGGCTGCGCGCCGCCACGGTCCTCACCGGGCTCCGTCAACTCAGTCGCCAGCCGTGCGAGTTCCTTCCCCGGAAGAACCCCCTTGAATCGAAGAGTCGGCACCGGAAGCGTGGCCAGGTCCTCCTCGCTCACTCGTAGCCGATCACTGATCGCGACGATGAGAGGTCCGACCTCCGCGGAACGGAGCGCCTCCAGCCGGCGCTCAAGAGAGCCCCGCTGCCAAAACCACACGATGTCCACGAGGACCTCGGCCCCGCTCTCCGAACGCAGGAGAAGATCCGGAACCAGAACCTCCCCTCCCCCGAGATCCACGATTCGGGCCCCATCGTGTGCCGTCCACCCCAGATCCCCTTTCGCGAAACGCGCCCTCACGGCCTTCTCCTCATCACTCACCCAGGTCCCCCGATCCCGGTGGTGACTCTTCAGCCCCTCGGTCCAATCCACCTCAAAGAGCGCAGGCGGCGCACCCGGTTCCCAGCGCACGTCCGCCTCCAGCTTCCAGCCCTCCGCCAACATCAACGCGGGGAGAAACATCGCCATGCGAACCCCGTATTTCGTGGACATCCGAAAGAGAGAGAGGGGGCCATCGAGTTCAATCCGCCATTCCTGTTCGGAGCAACGATGGATCCGATGAATCAACCCGTGGAACTTGATCGAGCGAAAGAGAGCCCGCATCCGCTTCGCAGGCTGATTGTCGACCCAGATGCGGACGCGGTCGGCCCGGAGAAGAATGCCCTGAGCCAACGCCGTGTTGTATCGATGCAGCAAATCTTCCGCCTCGATGGGGCGAAACTCCGCAAGGCGCTGATTCTCCTTCAAATCGGCAAAAAGAGCGCGCTCAATGACCTCCGAATCGACCTCCAGTTCCGACGCCACCCTCCCCACGATCTCGGAGCGGGGCGTCCCGAGTTGAGAATTCTCGCTGCTTGTCAGAGGTGCATGTTCCACCGCCAGCGCAAAGAGACGCTGACGAACCTCCACCGGTGGAATGGGCGAGTCGGTTTCGAGAGTGCAGCGATCCATCAGGAGCTTGACCAGCCCCTTGTGAAGCTTGAAGTCCGTCCGCTCTCCAAGCAGCTCGCCCAACGCATCGTCCAGCACGCGACGAGGCTGGCCGACATGGCTGGCGACCCCCTCGATCAGGGCGGCGGCCCGCTTCTTCTGCAAGGGCGTGATGGCGACGTAACGGGGATGAAGCTCCCCCTCCTTGAGCCCCACACGGACCAGATCAGCGGTAAGCATCGTGATCCCTCCGCTTGCGACTTGTACGCGCCTCGCTGGTTCCTGCAGTCACCACTTCGTAGAGCACCGCCTGTTTGCCCTCGGCCCGACGCAGGATTCGTCCGAGGCGCTGCACATGCTCGCGCACACTCCCCGTGCCGGAGAGCACCACGCCGACACTCGCAGAGGGGACATCCACGCCCTCGTTCAGCACACGACTGGTCACCAGCGCCTGCACGCGCCCCTCGCGGAACGCAGTGAGATGCTCCTTGCGCTCCTTCACATCGGTCTGATGCGTGATGGCCGGAATCAACAAGGCCCGTGAGATCCGATACACGCTGGCGTTGTCGTTGGTGAAGATCAGGGCCCGCTCCCCCGCATGACGCCGCAGAATCCCTTCGAGCAGAGGCTGCTTGGACTCCGGCATCAACGCAATGGACTTCTGCTCCTGATAGCCCCGAAGTGCCCGTCGCCCCCGAGCGCTCCGGTTGGTCGCCGCGAGAAAGCGCTGCCAGCCCCGGGGTCCTCCGAGACGAATCCCCTCTTCTTCGATGAAGTCCCGATACAGCGCTCGCGCCGTCTCATAGCGCTCCCGCTCCAGGGGAGACAGATCGACCTCGAGCTTCTCCACACGATATTCGGAGAGCACATCGCCCTTGAGCTCTCCAATTTCACGGCGGTAGAGCACAGGGCCCACCAATCGCTCATAGAGTCGATGCCCTCCATCTTCCCGCTCCGGAGTCGCGGTCAAACCCAGCCGGAAGGGAGCGATGGAGCCCTCAGCTGCCATCGCGAACGAGGGGCCGGGAAGGTGATGCACTTCATCAAAGATCAGCAGACCAAACCGGTTCCCGAGCTTTTCAAGATGCAGATAGGCGGAGTCATAGGTCGTGACGGTGACGTCTTCCACCACATGCTGTCCGCCGCCCACCAGCCCCACCTCGATTCCAAAGGCCGTGACGAGACGGTCGTACCATTGGGTCATGAGATCGATGGTGGGAACCACGATCAGGGTGCTCCGCTGAGCGGAAACCATCACAAGCTCCGCCACATGCGTCTTTCCCGAGCCCGTCGGCAGCACGACGACGCCCCGGCGTCCCCCCGCATTCCATGCGTCAATCGCCTCCTGCTGATGATCAAAGGGGGTCTGGCGCGCCTGAAATTCCAACGTTGTCTCGCCATACGCCCGTGCGGCATCGGTGTACTCGAGACCCGAACGATGGAGATGCGTCAACGCATGGCGATAGGCGAGACCGGGGGCACGCGGAAGTCCCACGCGCGGATCGAGGACGAACGCCGACGGCACCGCGTCTGGCGCAGCTCCTTCCAGCAGAAGCGTTCCCTTGTCGTATGCGAGCGTCAGCCCACTCATGGCCCGACCTTAGCACAGGCCACCCGACCCAGCACCTCCACCCGCCATTTGCGTTGACACTCATTCAACGCCGCGACTATCGTGGCGTCATTGCCCACTTCCATGGGACTTTGAGAGGCCTGAATGCCCTTGCAGAATCGCCAGATCCTCCTCGGAATCACCGGAGGGATCGCCGCATACAAAGCCGCGGAGCTCGCCCGGAATCTGGTGCGTGCCGGTGCGGATGTGCACGTGGTGATGACCGAGTCGGCGACGCGATTCATCACACCTCTCACCCTGGAGGCGCTCACGGGGAATCCCGTGGGAACTTCGCTTTGGAGCACCCGGGCCGGCGCGGAACAGGACTCCCGGGAGATTCACCATACGGAAGCGGGACGTCACGCGGACGCCATCGTCATCGCCCCGGCGACCGCCAACTTCATCGGACGCACAGCTCACGGCCTCGCGGACGACCTCCTCTCCTCCATCCTGCTGGCCTCCAACTGCCCGGTGCTGCTGGCCCCCGCGATGAACGCGGAGATGTGGAAGAACCCACTGGTCCAACGCAACCTGGAGACCCTCCAATCACTGGACCGCTACCACACGGTCGGCCCCGGGGTGGGCGAGTTGGCATGCCGGGTCACGGGACCCGGTCGACTCGCGGAACCCCGTGAAATCCTGGAGAGCCTGGAACGCGTCCTCCGTGATCAGTCGAGCACCCGCGATCTGGAAGGACACCGCATCGTCGTGACCGCAGGCCCAACCCGCGAACACATCGACCCCGTTCGATTCCTCAGCAATCCCTCCACGGGCCGCATGGGGTTCGCTCTCGCGAACGCTGCGGCTCAACGCGGAGCCGCGGTCACCCTCGTCCACGGCCCGGTCGACGGAGACATCGCGCCTTCCATCGAGAGAGTCCCCGTGATCTCTGCCGAAGAGATGCTTCAGGCGGTGGAAACCGCTCTGGAGGGTGCGGATGTGCTCGTGATGGCCGCCGCCGTGGCGGACTGGCGCCCAACTCTCTCAGCAGAACACAAACAGAAGAAGAGCGAGGGTCCGCTCGCGCTCGAAATGGTCCGCACTCCCGACATTCTCCAGGAGACCGCGGGATGGCCAGGCCTCATGCGAGTGGGTTTCGCTGCCGAAACCCAGGACCTTCTGGAGCACGCCCGGGACAAGCTGGAGCGCAAGAAGCTCGATATCCTGATCGCCAACCTGGTGGGCCCTTCCGCAGAAGGTACCGGCTTCGGAACCGAGACCAACGGCGGATGGATCCTGACGAATCAAGGACGGGAAACAGAACTCCCCCTCCTGTCCAAGTCCGCGTTCGCCGATCAGATCCTCGACAGCATCCTCTCCAAACTCCGGGAGAAGAACGAATGACGTCGCTTCAGGATGAACTCCATGCCGTCGCCCGCGAACTCCGAGAGCGGATTCTCCATGAAGCAGACTGGGGTCTGGCGGGACATGAACGCTCCCCCGAAGCCCAGAGAACGGCGCCCAGCCAGGTCTTTGTGAGAGCTCTCCAACCCGCACCGCCCGCACCGCCCGCACCCCCGGTACGACCGACAGCGCCTGTGGCTCCCGTACCCGTCGCGCAGCCCCCGGCTCCCCCGGCATCCGAAGTGGTGACTGCGATCCACCCCGCGATTGTTGAATCCATTCCCATCGCGGAGCTCGTCGCCCCCCTCCCCACCATTCAACGCGCTCCATCTCTTCGTCCTGCGCCCGATCTCAGCATCTTCGGGAACCTGCCATCAGGCTCTCCTGGACTCCAACACATCCAGACTGTCCTCGGGGAATGCCAGCGCTGTGATCTGCATGCAGAACGGACACAACTCGTTTTTGGACGGGGAAACCCCGAGGCCGATGTGGTCTTCATCGGCGAGGCCCCCGGAGAGGAGGAGGACCTCGAGGGGCGCCCCTTTGTCGGCCCCGCGGGTCAACTCCTGGAGCGCATGATTCAAGCCATGGGACTCCAGCCAGACCAGACCTACATCACCAACGTGGTCAAATGCCGTACGCCCAATGGCCGGGAGCCGGAGATCGAAGAACGCCTGAAGTGCAGACCATTCCTTGTAGGACAGGTTCAGGCCACCCACCCCCGCGTCATCGTGACCCTCGGCCGGATCGCAACACAGACAGTGCTCGAAACCGACGGGCGAATCAGCCAGCTTCGGGGGCGGTGGCATTCACATCCCCACCATGATTCGCAGGTGATGCCGACGTATCACCCCACCGCCATCCTCCGAAATCCCCAGTTGCGGCGTCCGGTCTGGGAGGACTTGAAGCGGGTGGTGCAGGCGCTGGGGTTGCACACGAACACCTGACGCCCCATCCAGCGCCCCCCCGCGCTCTTCCCGCAGGAACCAGCCCATTCAAATCCCTCGCAAACAGGGAACTGAGGGGTTCGCCCTGAGCGGTTCACCTGGACTCTCTCCTCGGATTTCGGTACAAATGAGACATTCAGAACGTGTGTTTCCGAGTGGGTGAGAAGAGTCCGAATACCGGACTCCTCCTATGCCCACGCGGCAGGATGAGCCCCATGGCGACGAACCCTCGCAGTCTCCTTCGTGTCTTTCTCCCCGCAATGGTGGCGGCAACGATGCTCGCGGCCCCCCAGGCAGCGTTCGCGGAATGCATCACCCCCTTTGCCGACATCGACCAGAGCGGTTCGGCCAAGGTCAACGACATCCAATGCGCGATCATCGTCGTCCTGAAGGTCCTCGAAGGGGGCGAATTCGTCGCGCCTGGATGCCTGGCGGGTGAACTCTCCACGGTCGACGGGAACTGCAGCGGAACCACCGACATCGTGGACATCCAGCTCTTCATTGGCGCAGTGCTGGAGCTCCCGATGTCGCCGCAGATCGACCCGAATCAGAACGGATGCCCAGAGACCTGCGAAGACGCGTGCGTTCCCAGTTGCGATGGAGCCCTTTGTGGGAATGACGGGTGTGACGGAAGCTGTGGAACCTGCGAGGAGGGCTTCGCCTGCAACGACCAGGGAACCTGCGACTGCGTTCCCCAATGTGAGGGGAAGACCTGCGGACCCGATGCCTGTGGAGGCCAATGCGGCGATTGCGGCGAGGGCTTCGCCTGCAACGACCAGGGAACCTGCGACTGCGTTCCCCAATGTGCGGGGAAGAACTGCGGACCCGATGCCTGTGGAGGCCAATGCGGCGACTGTGGCAGTGGCTTCGCCTGCAACGCCCAGGGAACCTGCGACTGCGTTCCCCAATGCAACGGAAAGACCTGCGGACCCGATACGTGCGGGGGTTCTTGCGGGGACTGTGGCGCGGGCTTCGCCTGCAACGCCCAGGGAACCTGCGACTGCGTTCCCCAATGTGAGGGGAAGACCT
>CAVOCR010000063.1:0-8180 GCA_963694245.1 Myxococcota bacterium | reverse complement strand
GAACACCCCACAGTGAACGCTTTCGACGGGGATGCGGCCCTTGCGCGGCGTGGTCCCCGCGTGCTACAAGCGTGGCCTGTTTGACCGTCATTTCAAGGGCTCCGACCCTTGGAAAATCCAGAGGGATTCCATGAAAGTCCGGCTCCATCTCCTCCTCGCACTGCTCGTCGGCTCACTGCTGCTTCCCACGAACGATGCCTCCGCTCGCCGCAAGGCGAAGAACGCCCTCGACCCCCTCGTGGTGGAAGCCATCGACGGGATTCTGGATCGTGCCATGCGGGCCGGAAACATGCGGGTACGGGGCAAGTCCTACATCGGCTACAGCATGCACCCGAACAGCGGCAAGGAGATCCTGCCGATTCTGATCGAGGGACTCCAGGATCCGCAGGCACACGTCCGACTCGGCGCCGTGCAGGGACTGATTCGCCGGGGAAGCAACGCCTACGAATCGACACTGGTTCAACTCCTCGCCGATCCCACCCTGCATTGGGAGGACGACATTCTCCCGACCCTGGCGGCCCTGCCGCAGAAGAAAGGGGCCAGCATCGGGATCATGACTCTCAATGCGAAGGGTTTGACCCGCAAACGCGTCGTCTCACGGAACCTCCTCCAGACGGAGGGGCTCGGTGTCGCCGTGGTCCAGCAAGTGGGCCGAACGGGGGGTGACGCCATGGCGCACCTCCTCGAGGTCCTCCCCGAACTGTCCGCACGCAAGGTGGCTGCGCTCTTTCCCGCGCTCATTGAAAGCGGTCAAAGCGAGATGCAGGTCGCTGTCTTGAAGCAGGTCGAGCGCGCAAACGGAGACCTCAAATCCGTGCGTCCCCTCCTGAAATCAAAGCACGCCGCCGTCGCCAGCGCCGCAGGGCTGGTCCTCGCCAAACTGGGCGACAAGGCAGCCATTCAAATCATCCTTCCGCAGACCCTTTCGACGGATCCCGCGACCCAGCTGAATGCCCTCCGTGCCATCCGTGATCACGCGACCCCCAGCATTCTTCCGACGCTCTCTGAATTGCTCGATCCCACGGCAAGAAATCCAGCCGCTGTCATCGAAGAGGTCTATGGATGTCACGCCCGAGCAGGCGACAAGTCCATTGCCCCGCAACTGCATGCTGCCCTCTCTGGCACCGACGGCAACATGCGTGCCGCCGCCACACGCTGGCTCGGCTTCATGGACGGTCCAGCCGCGATGGTGAAGCTGTCCACGCTCCTCTTCGACGGCAACGTCCGGGTGCGTGAAAACGCCGCATTTGCCATCGGCGAGTTGCGTGCACCTGACGCCGTGGACCTTCTCGACAGAGCTCTCTCCGATTCCCGCGAAGAGGTCCGACTTCAGGTGGTGAAATCCCTCGCGAAGATCAAGGACCCCCGGGTCATGGACATGCTGGGGTTCCTGGTCAACGACCCCTCTCGCGACATTCGAGTCGCCGCCATCGGCACCTTGCGAGAGTACAAGGACACCGCGACCCTGGGATCGCTCGAGGTGGCCATGCGGGATCCCGACAAGGGCATCCGCATGCAGGCACTCGAAGCGATCGTCTACACCGATCTCCTCCAGGGCCAGATCAGCTTCAAGCAGGCTCTGGGATGGATGGGGGCTGAGGCATTGATAGAGTTCGCACGTCAGCGAAAGGCGAGGTACGGTGCCTACGCCGAGTTCGCTCTCAAGCACCGGAACCGGGACATTCGACATGCGGGCATCGTCGCGGCCGAATACCTCCCTCAAAAAGCGCGAGATGCGGTACTTCAGACCATCGTGCAAAGTAGCCGCCACCCCATGACCCGTCTGGCGATCATGGACCGTTTCGCCCAGCGCAGAAGTTCCTGGGTGGCGGGCGAACTGGTCCCCCTGCTCCAGAACGTGGGGACCCCCGAGGCTGAAAAGATCGAAGCCGCACGGATTCTTGGACAGACAGGTCAGAAGAGCGCCATCCCGGCACTCACTGCCGCCCTGGATGAACCCAGCCAGGCCATCCGACTGGAAGCGGCGATATCGCTCCTCCGAATGCATGCACGCTGAAGCCCTTCGGGACCGAGTCGTCCTCTTCGACATCGATGGGACGCTTGTACGCACGGATGGAGCAGGAGGGCGTGCGCTCAATGCCGCATGGCTCGAACTCTTTGGAGACCCCAACGCCTTTGAGGACATCTCCTTCGTCGGCGGAACGGACGAGAAGATCCTGGACCAGGTCTTTCTCCGATGGCGAGACCACGTCGGCAGCAAGCGGGAACGTCAGGAGCTTCTGAAGCGCTATCTACAGCGCCTTCCGGGTGAACTTGCGCACGGAACCTACACGGTGAACCCCGGGGTCCGTGAAGCACTCGCTGCGCTCGCGAATCAAGAGGGCGTTGCCGTGGGGCTGGCGACCGGGAACGTGGAAGCCGCGGCTCGCGTGAAGCTCACTCCCGGAGGACTCAACCATCATTTTGAATTCGGAGGCTACGGGTCCGATGCTGCGGAGCGTGCAGAACTCACGGAGATCGCGGCCCAGCGGGCGGAACACCACATCGGTCGCAGCGTCCCTCGAGAGGGGGTCGTCGTCGTCGGAGATTCCATTCATGACATCCGGGCCGCCCATGCCATCGGCGCCCTTTCCGTGGCCGTGTGCACGGGATGGACCTCCGCTGACATCCTGGAGAGGGAACGTCCCACGCTCTTGAAGGAATGTCTCGACTCCGAGGGAGACTGGCTGCGTGAACTTCAACTGCTGAACGCCGGTTAGAGGCGGATCAGCCGCCTCTGGCGGCTGCGATGAACGCATCGAAAATCGCAGCCTGATCGGGGCGACCTGGCATCCACTCCGGATGCCATTGCACTCCCAGAACGAAAGGCTCCCCTTCCAGCTCCACGCCCTCTATCAAGCCATCGGGCGCGATGGCCACTGCAGACAATCCCGCACCGAGATCGCGAACCCCTTGATGATGGACGGAATTGACCTCCAACGTCTCGGAATTGAGAATGCGTGCGAGTCGAGAACCCGCCGCGACCTTCATCGAATGTCCCAGGGAGTCATAGAGCTCCTGAGAACGGTGCACGTCACTGCCTTCCCGCAGGGTCACGAGGTCCTGCCAGAGCGTGCCCCCCTGAGCGACGTTGATCATCTCAAATCCCCGGCAAATGCCGAGAACCGGCTTTCCTTGAGCGACCACCCGCTCATAGAGGCCCAGCTCAAACGCATCGCGAAGGGGTTGCCCCGCCCAATCCGCTTGCAGGGCCTTCTCGCCATAGCATTCAGGAGAAATGTCGGCGCCACCCGCCAGCACCAACGCGTCCATCCGAGACGCGAGAAGGTCGAGATCCCCGGAATCGCCCCCGATGGGCAGCACAACGGGCAGTCCTCCGGCGTTGCGGATCGCCGTGAGCATGGACGTCTCCGCGAGTTGCAACTCCTTGTTCTTGTAGAAGCGACGGTCCTCTGCGGGGAAAATGTTGGCTGGGACACCGACTACTGGGCTGGTCATGCCAACGCGCTCCTTTCCCGCTCCGGGGTACTGTGACGTGGCGCGATCGTATGAGAGGCCGTGGAGGACGTCAACAACGGCGCGCTGGTGGAGGCAGCGGACCCGTCTGAAATCACTACACTTCTGGGGGGTTTCAGACGATACTCCGCTTAGAGGGGGGCTGCGAGAACGTCATGAACTGCAATGTCCATGTTCACCGAGAATGCACGGACTTCTGTCTGGACTGCAGAGTTCCGCTCTGCACGCTGTGCACCTACCGCATCGACGAAGACCCGCATTGCGTCCACTGCTACGTGCCGAGACGCGAGAGTCGTCGGCGAACGCAACGGATCTCATTGGGGGTCCTCATGGCGGTGCTGCTTGCGGCCGGCACGGGCTTCTACGTGTCTCAAGCGGATCTGAATCGCAAGAGCCGACTCTACGGAACCTACGCCGAGGAGATTCTTCGGCTTGAAGACATCCTCTCGCAGGATCAATGCAACGTCGACGCGAACTCCCAACTGGTGAGCCTCCTGATGGGATCCAGCAATTTCGCGACGGCGGAGCGAAGTGCCCAGCGACTCGTGGACCGGTGCCCAACGACCCTCCAGACACTCAGTTCCCTGTTCTTTGTGCAGAATCGGAGTCTGAATCACCGGGGAGCCTCGGAGACAGCCGAGGAGATCATCCGCTTCGCGCCCCATCGCCCGGAAGGCTATGCATTTCGGGCCCTCGCCCATCAGGCGGCGGGCCACCTCGTCGCTGCTGCGAATGACTACACGACGGCACTTCAACTCAATCCAGAGCTCCTGGACGTCCCCATGAATCTTGCGAATGTTCTCGAGCGACTCGACCGGCATTGCGATGCTGCGCATCCCCTGGAGCATGCGTTGAGCATCTATCCCGGACTTGAGAACCGCTTCGAAATCGAGCGGAGGATTGATCGACTGCGGAGTCAGGGAAACTGTGCCCTTGAACGCCTCGCCGCGGGCTCGGTGGAGTTGGATTTTGACCGGACGGAGGAGGTGATCCTCATCGAAGGCCTCGTGAACCGGGAGATCCCCGCCCGTTTCATCCTCGACACGGGCGCTTCAAGCGTTGTCATCTCGGGGGCTCTTGCGAGTCGCGCGGGGATCCACAACGACGGCAAGACCACTCCGGTGTTCGTGCAGACAGCGGGGGGCGTGGTGAACGCATTTCCGTCCCGACTCGATGAGATCGCGATCGGAGGCGCGAGTGTTTCGGACATGCCGGTCCTCGTGTGTGACACGATGGGAAATGAGGTCGATGGCTTGCTGGGGATGAGTTTTCTCAGGCGATTTCACATCACGTTGGATCACGAGACCGGAAAGATCACCTTCCGAAACAAGACGGGCGATGTCGTCGATCCGATCCGCGCACTCAATTCCCAGCAATGAGCCCATCCGGATGCGGCCGAGCCCACTCGGTCCGAATCACCGCAATCCCCTCCCCCAGACCCAATGCGAACCCCTCGCCATCCGGCGTGGGCTCAAAATGCTCCGCGAGACGATGGTAGGCGGGACGTAGAAATCGGGTGGGGGTGCCGCCCTTCCCCGTGCGGCAATACAGGTCCACATCCCCCACATGAAACAAGGTCTCGGGAGCGAGGGGCTCTGACACCTCATTGAGGAGGTCGAGGCGCCAGCCACCCGGGTGTGGATCCATGGAATCCAGGGGATGCACTGAAGTGACGAACTGCGCCGTCTCATCGATCGCAACGTAGCACCACTGGGTCCCGATCGAGATGATGACTTCCCCATCGGGCCGGACGGAAAGCCCCCGACAGAGCGCACGATGAACCCCGGGGTGTTCCACAGCCTCACCCGCGTGATGGAAGCGCCCTTCCCGGTCGAGTTGGATCCGACTGTTTCTGCGAATGGCGTCGAGGTCGAGCATGGCGCTCAGGGTACGACCCTCGTGGTCAGTTGCAAAGCCAGCGGGCAGTGATCTACAGTCGAGTCCCCTCATTCGGGGAGAATTCGACGACATGCGCCCTTGGAGGCCCCATGACATCATCCCCTGAATCCGTGATTCAAGACCTCGAAGCCGCCGGTGTGGAACATGTCCGTCTCGGGGGCGTGGACATCGATGGTGTGCTGCGAGGAAAATACATCTCACTCAAAAAGTTCAAGAGCGCCGTGACCTCGGGCCTCGGATTCTGCGATGTGATCTTCGGGTGGGACAGCGCCGACGAACTCTACGATGACGCCAAATACACGGGATGGCACACCGGATACCCCGACGCGCTCGCACGCATCGAACTCGAAACCCAGCGCACAGTGCCCTGGGAGGACGGCATCCCCTTCTTCCTCATGGACTTTTATGCGGAGGACGGTTCGGGGCTTCCGGTGTCCCCGCGCCAGGCGCTCCGCCGCGTGACGGACCTCGCGGCCGAACAGGGCTACGTGCCCATGTTCGCCGCTGAATACGAGTTCTTCCTCTTCCGGGAGACGCCCCACAGCCTCGAGGCCAAGGACTTCCGGGGATTGACCCCCTTGAGTCCGGGGATGTTCGGCTACAGTGCCACCCGCGCCAGCGCGATTTCCGACTTCCTCCGGGCGACCCTGACCGCCATGAACGCCTTCAACGTCCCACTCGAGGGTCTCCACACGGAGACAGGTCCGGGTGTCTACGAAGTCGCGATCGGCTACGACCGTGTGGTGGACGCCGCCGACAAGGCCGCGCTCTTCAAGACGGGATTCAAGGAACTCTGTGGGCGCGAGGAGATGAGCGCCTGCTTCATGGCCAAGTTTGACGCGAGCCTCCCCGGTTCCAGCGGCCACACCCACCAGAGCCTCTGGGACCTGAACACCGAAACCAATCTCTTCCACGACGCCCAGGGCGAAGACGGGATGAGCGACATCTTCCGCTGGTACCTCGGAGGACTCGCCAGATACCTTCCAGAGCTCACGGCCCTCTTCTGTCCCACCGTGAACTCCTACAAGAGGCTGGTTCCCGGCATGTGGGCGCCGACCCATGTCACCTGGGCGATCGACAATCGGACCGCCGCGCTCCGAGTCATCCGGGGGACGGAGGGAAAGCAGGTCCGCGTGGAAAACCGCCTGGCGGGAGCGGATGCGAATCCCTATCTCGCCTTCGCTGCGAGTCTGGCAGCAGGCCTGGAGGGAATCGCGCAGAAAGTGGAGCCGCCCACCCGAATCGTGGGCAACGGATACGAGGGCGTTCCGGATGGACTCGCGCTGCCGGGAGATCTCTTTGAAGCCGCAGATCGTCTCTCGAAGAGCGAGATGGCCCGGAAGTGGTTGGGAGATGTCTTCGTGGATCACTATGTCATCACGCGTCGGTGGGAAGCCCGGCAGTACCAGAAGGCCGTGACGGACTGGGAACGCAGACGATACTTCGAAATCATCTAGGGAGACTTCATGAGTTGGACAACCTGGTCATTCCCCACACGTGTGCACTTCGGTGAGGGCGCACTCGAGAGCGTCTCCACCACCCTCCAGGAGGGGCTGGGCACACGTGCGCTGGTGGTCACGGACCCCGGCATGCTGGGGACGTCTGCACTTGAAGCCATCCTCACGCACCTCAGCGACGCCGGGATCGCGCATGCTGTATTCTCCGGGATCTCTCCGAACCCAGCCGCCCCTGACGTGGTCGCTGGAGTCGCTGCGTGGCGAGAATTCAACGGAGACTGCCTGATTGGAGTGGGAGGCGGTAGCGCCATGGATGGCGCCAAGGCCATTCAACTCATGTCCACCCATCCCGGCACCATTGAGGAGTATGATGAACGCCGTGGGGGGTATGACCGCATCACGGACAATGTGCCTCCCCTCATCACCATTCCCACCACCGCGGGTACAGGATCCGAGGTCGGAAGAAGCACCGTGATCGTGGATCCCGTCCGCCAGGAAAAGATGATCATCTATCATCCCGCGCTCATGCCCACGCTGGCGGTGGTGGATCCGAAACTGATGACTGGCCTGCCCCCTCACATCACGGCCGCGACGGGACTGGACGCCCTGACGCACAACATCGAGGCCTACCTTTCAAAAGGGGTGCACCCGATGGCTGACGGGATCGCACTCGAGGGAATACGCCTCGTGGCAGCCAGTCTCGAACGCGCCGTGAACGATGGAAACGACCTCGCTGCGCGGGGGGACATGGCCGCTGCCGCGCTGATGGGGGCGGTCGCATTTCAAAAGGGTCTGGGAGTCACGCACTCGTTGGCGCATCCGCTGTCCACACTCGCAGGGTTGCATCATGGACTTGCGAACGGCATCCTCCTCCCCACGGCCATGGCATTCAACGGTGCGCGAGCACCAGAACGTTTTCCCGCCCTGGCAAACGCCGTCGGGGAAACAAGCCATGAGGGAGACCCATCGAGCGCGGTGGAAGCTCTTGTGGCCTGGATTCGGCGGCTCAACGAGGCGGTTGGAATCCCAGCGAACCTGCGTGCGGCAGGGGTTCACGAGGAACTCATTCCCGCGCTTTCGGACCAGGCATTCGCAGATGGATGCCACGCGTGCAATCCTGTAGAGGTGAGCCGCGCAGACATGGAAATGCTCTACCGCGAGGCACTCTAGCTCGCACGAAGGACAGAGGAGAAGACGATGACAGAAGAAGCAGAAAACAAAGTGGAAGTCCCGGAAGATGCGGAAGAGGCCCGTGAGGTGCTCGATGCCCTCCGGAAGCTCGGCCCCCTCTTCGAACATGCCGCACGAAGCCTTCGTCCTCGCAACGTGATCGCTGAGTTTCAACGC
>CAVOCR010000062.1:0-8199 GCA_963694245.1 Myxococcota bacterium | reverse complement strand
CTCCACTCCATCAATCAATTGGATCTCCAGAAGCGAACGGGTTAGCGTTCTTTCTGGTGATTGCTTTTTTTTTCGACGAAATCGCTCCCCCTTCGGAAAGGAAGGTTGGAAGCGACGGAGTCATCGGATTCGAGGAAGATGTCAGACGATCTTCTCCGAGACGACGCAGCCTTGCGAAAGGCGTTCCGTCGTGGCGATGGACAGGCAATGGAAGCGGTCTATCGGGCCTATCATCGGCTCGTGCGGACAGTCGTAGTACATGGTTTTGGTGGTTTTCGAGGATTTCGAAGCCACGCCGACCAGGACGACATGATCCAGACCATCTTCCTTTCCGCCTTCGAGGAAAGCGCTCGATTGCGCTACGACGGGGTCGGTCCCTACGTAGCCTTCTTGCGTGGGCTGGCACAGAACAAGGTGCGCCAGCAGCTCTCGAAGAATACGCGGTTTGCCCGTACAGACGGAGCCCCGGTTCCCCGGGACCCGATGGCCGAGGACTTCGAAGGCGAGGTCCTCAAAGAAGAAACGCGGGCCGCTGTGTCCGCCTTCCGGGAAGGAATCACGGACCCCCATGAGAAAGCCATTTTGGAAGGCTATTTCATTGAGGGTCTGGCGGAAGAGTCACTGGCATCTCAGGTCGGCATGACGCGCTACAAGGTCCGAAAGGTGATCGCAGCGCTCCACCGACGCATGGAGAAGCACTTGAGGGAACACGATGTTCTGGTCTACTGAAAAGAAAACCGAACGCCTGATCACGCGTTATCTGGATCCATCCCAGCGATGGACTCCTCAAGACGACGACGTCATGCGGAAGGCCATGCGGGAATCGGAAAGCCTCCGAACGCTCTACGACAAGCGTATCACTGCACACCGCCTCATGCTCGGCCTCGCAGCCGACACACTGAGCGGCGTCGAACTCGAGCGCCAGATGACCGGCACCGTGGGGCTCGCCCTCCAGGCCGACGTCGCAGAAGCACGCAGCGCATGGGCGATGCCGGTGTGGGGAATGCCACTGGCCGGAATGGCAGCAGCCGCGCTCGTCGCCGTGCTGATCACGTCGAATCCAACCACCGCTCCCCCTTCTCCTGAGTCCGACGAATCCGCCGCGAGCACTTCCCGAGAGGAGTACCTGGGGGCTCGCAGTGGATCCCGAGAGAATGTGCGTGCCGGAATCGGCGTTTCCGGCATCGATGCTGATGGACTCGAGTACGAGGTCCAGCATGATCGGGCATGGCTCCAGGATCGCATCCGCTTCTTCTATCGTTGCGACGATGAGCAGCTGGGACATCTCTTCCTCTTTGGTCTCCAAAATGATGAGAATCCCCGCTGGTACTACCCTCTTCCCGCAGAAGGAGAGCACGCGAGCATCGCGATCCAATGCGGCAGCGATTCCGAGCGCACTCAGCTTCAGGGCGATACACTCCTGGCCAATCGTCACACAGAGGACTCCTTGACCATCGTCGGGATCTTCTCAAAGACCGCGCTCTCCCATGAAGCCGTGAAGAACGCGCTGAAGGGACGAGTCACACAGATCCTCGAGGGCACCTTCGAGGCCAACCTCCGAAACGCGCTGTCTCTCGACAAGGAGAGCGTGGTGAACGTGGTCAATCTGTGGATCCACAAGGAACGTGGAGCGAACGATGCTCAGCGTTGATGCCCACATCCGAATCGTCGCTGTCGCCTCCTTCCTGTTCGTCCTGGCGGCAGTCTCCCTCGTGGAGGCCGCGATCCCCGGGCAGCGTCATTACGCGCTGGTCGTGGGACACAACCAGTCCGACGACGCGAATCTTCCCCCGCTCCGCTACGCCGATGACGACGCGATTCGCTATTTCGAACTCTTTCAACTGATCGCAGACGAAGCCCACCTTTTGACGACACCCGATGCCGAGACCGCCCGTCTCCATCCTGGATTTCTCGCCCCCGAACCCACACGGGAGGCGTTGCTCGAACAACTGCACGCTCTCCGGGATGCGATGGCCGCGGACCAGGCCCGTGGCATCCACCCGGTTCTCACCTTTGTCTACAGCGGTCATGGCAGCTACGACGACGACGGGAGCGGTTTTCTCTATCTGGCGGACGGTGTCTTCACGACCCGCGACCTCTACTCCGAGGTACTCGGACCCAACCGCGACGCGACCGTGGTGCTGATCATCGACGCATGCAACGCGGCGCTGCTGGTGCACAGCCGCGGTCCCAGCAGCAGTGACCGGGTCGCCTCCGAGCCGAGCCTGATGCGTCTCGAGAATTTCCCCAACGTCGGGGTGATTCTTTCTTCGAGCACGGTCGGTGAGGTCCACGAGTGGGGGCGCTATCTCGCGGGGATCTTCAGCCATGAGGTGCGAAGCGCCCTGCTGGGACCCGGCGACCTCGACGGAAACGGTCACGTCACCTTCGCGGAGCTCGCCGCCTTTGTTGCCGCCGCGAACGACCAGGTCGACAACCCGACCATCCGCCTCAACCCCTACATTCGGCCCCCGCTGAACCGACCCGATTTTCCACTCATCGACCTCGACGCCACCCCCTTCCCCGTGCGACTTCACGTCGACACGGCGGAAGCCAGTCGGGGACACCTCCTCGACGATCAGCTCGTGCGCTATCTCGATTATCACACAGATTCCGAAGGGCCCTTCGAGATCGGAATGGTCGACAGTCATCAAGACTGGGTGCTCGTTGCGGGTGGCCAGGAATGGGTGATTCCGCGGGGAACAGAGGGGATCGTTCGTCTCTCCGAACTGACCCCCGAGCCCATGTCCCAGATCGCCACACGAAGCGTCACCAGCGGATACTTCGAAAAGACGCTCTTCAAGCAGCCCACGAGCACTCAGTTCGCCCAGGAGTTCCTGGTGGACTCCTACCTCCCCAGCCTGATCGTGGAACGCTCCGTTCTCGTTCCCTGGCACGAGAACCGGCTGGCCTGGGGTCTGGTGGGAAGTGGAATCGCGGCGGCCACTGTCGGCGCGGGATTCACCTGGATGGCCAACGAAGCCCATGATGAGGCGCTGGCTGCAACCACTCATCCAGCGCGAATCGCGGCCAACGACAATCTGACCGAAGCCCAGCTCACGAGTGCGATTCTCTACGGGGTGGGGGCGACCGCCCTTGCGGGAGGCGTGCTCACATTTCTCCTGGATCGACAGGTCACCATCGATCGCTACATTCCCCCGATTTCCATCGATTTCAACGGGAACGGGATCCGCCTCCACGGCGCTTTCCACTAGCCTTCGAACCCGGCGCCGCAAACTCCAGCGCCTGACACGGAATCGGCCCATTGAAGAGACGGATTCGGCGAATCGCCTCCGCAGGGATGTGGGATTCCATCTCCGGATGACCGCTGAAAATCACGGCTCGAAACCCGAGATGTGATTCCAGGGTGTCCCCGAACGCCCGGAGAATCGTCGCGGCGCGACCATCTCCCATCATGCGTTCACCGTACGGCGGATTCGCAAGAATCAATCCCGGACCCTGGGGCAGCGAGAGGTCTGTTGCCTCCCCTTCGATGAGCGTGACCGCCTCTTCGATCCCCGCTGCGCGAAGATTCGCACGACACGCGGCCAGGGCCCGGCGGTCCCGATCACTCGCCCAGATCATCGCAGGACAGATCGCCTTCGCACGCGCATCGGCCTCCTCACAGAGCTCCGCCCAGAGAAGATCGGCGTCCGTGAACAGAGGCCAACGAGTCGCGGCGGGCATCAGCCCACGACCCGGCGCCCGATCCATGGCCAGCATCGCCGCCTCAATCACCAGAGTCCCACTCCCACACATCGGATCGATGTAGGGCTCTCCCCGATCCCAGTTCGACCAGCGGACAAGCGTCGCCGCCAACGTCTCTCGCAGAGGCGCGTCGCCTTCACGTACGCGATAGCCGCGGCGATGCAGACTGACTCCAATGAGATCGAGGCTGATGGCGCAATGGCCCCGGTCCAGGTGAACCACCACGCGGACCACCGGATCATTCCGGTCCACGCTGGGACGAACACCTCGGCGCGCCCGAATCTGATCCACAATCGCATCCTTCACCTTCAAGGAAGTGAAATGCGTATGCCGAAGCGATTGGGTGGTTCCCAGTGTGTGAACGGCGAACGTCGTATGTTCGGTCAGGACGTCATCCCAGTCGAAGGTCTGCACACCCGAGTACAGATCATCGGCGCCCACGGCTGGAAACCGCCGCAGATGCAGGAGCACCCGATGCGCCAATCGAGACCAGAGCCCGGCTCGGAAGCCATGCGCCAATTCGCCGTCAAAGCGCACACCTCCCCGAGCAAGGTGCAGTCCGGAAAGACCCAGTTCCTTGAGTTCAGACAGTAGAAGCTTCTCGGCGCCCCGAGGACACGTCGCGAGAAAGCGAAGCGGAAATCGTTTTTTCACACCGCGATCGCGAGGGGTTCGCGTGGCATCATGAGTTCGGTGCCCGTGGCAGCACGGACATCCTCCAGGGAGACTCCGGGGGCGATCTCCTCCAGCACAACTCCCTCGGGAACGATCCGCATCACGGCAAGATCGGTAATGACCAGGTCGATGCAGGACTGACCCGTAAGCGGCAGCGTGCACTCATCGAGAAGCTTGGGGTCTCCCTCTCGGGTGGTGTGCGTCATCATGACCAGCACGCTTCGCGCGCCACTCACGAGATCCATCGCGCCCCCCATTCCATTCACGCGCTTGCCTGGAATCATCCAGTTCGCGATATCTCCGGTTCGGGACACCTGCATGGCTCCCAGAATCGCGATATCCACATGCCCGCCTCGAATCATCGTGAAAGACAATGAGGAGTCGAAGACAGAGCCGCCCGGCGCGATGGTCACGGTTTCTTTGCCCGCATTGATGATCTGGGGATCCTCTTCACCCTCCCAGGGAAACGCCCCCATTCCAAGAAGACCGTTCTCGCTATGCAGCCAGACCTTCCGATCGTCGGGAATGTGGTTCGCAACCAACGTCGGAATTCCAATGCCGAGATTCACTGCGAAGCCATCTTGAAGCTCCTGCGCAGCACGCATCGCCATTTGATCTCGTGTCAATGCCATGACTCCACCTCCCTCATTCCAACGTAGCCCGAGGATGCAGACCGCGCAACAGCGTTACAACCAGCGCGACATCACAAGGAGGTCCACCGGAGTGCCATCGTCGAGTCTCACGTCCCCTTTCAGGACCGCATCTCGACTGAATCCCCGGACCTCATAGAGCCGAATCGCGCGCTCATTCATGGTGTAGACCTGAAGGGAGATCTTGTCGACCAACGCGTTCTCGGTCGCCCATTCCATTCCCAGATCGATGAGAGCCCCACCGATCCCCTGACCCCACCAGTCCTTCAACACACCCATTCCGAGCTGCGCGACATGGCGTGTGCGGCGATAGGGACCGCCAAACAGACTCAGTGTCCCCACAATCTCCCCCCCATGAACACCGACCAGGTAGAGACTGTTGGAGCTGCTTCGAAATCGCCGGAGAAACAGCGACTCCCGATCCGGGTCACTCTCAAAATCATCCGGCGCCTGAAGCAGAAGCTCCGTCTCCTCAAACACACTGAGCTTGTAGAGATGAAGCGCCCGACCGTCGAGTTCACTGCCCTCGCGAAGCGTGATGCAACGTCCATGTCGGTCAGTGTGCTCGCGATGGATGGGCTGCATGTCGACGACGCCTGGACGCTATTGGCCCGATGAAGTGAGCGAGACGTATCGCCGTCGAAGCTCCGCAAGAATGCCATCAAAGGTCTTCTGCTCATCGCCCGTGAGATTTCCCGAGGTCTTCTCAGACAGCATGACGAGCAAGTCGATCGTGTGCTGGGCCAGGGGCAGATTCGTGGACGACTTCCCGGTATCCGGATCCGGAATCATTCCGAGATGCAGCATTCCTGCGCTCGCCAGAGACAAGACGAAGCTCTTGAAATCGGGCGGGGGCATCGCTGTCCCGGAAGCCGAGCCAGAGCCGGTGTCTGTGGGGTCAGATGAAGTCACAGTGGTGCTCCCGAAGCCTTCTAGTCGAGCGCTGCTTCGTCTTCATCGGAGACGTCCGCAGCCTTGATGCGCGAACCCTCGCGGGAATCCGCCATGAGAAGCTGCTCGTCCACGGGGACTTCTTCGACATTGTCGACCATGTCCTCGAGACCCTCGAGCATCGTGTTCACATCTTTTTGGCTCAGTTTGCCCTTGCGGGTGTTCCGATTCAGGAGTCGCTTGTCGTACAGTTCCAGATCCATGATCTCTCCGGAGTTGAGGCGCGTGAGCTTCCGCTCATTTGCTGCCAGCGCGCGGCAATCTAGTGGGCTGACGAGCAGTCTGTCAAGATTGGAGAGACTCGAACGCTTCTCAAGCATGGACGGCTCCCGTTCCTCATTGCTATACTGCGCCGCTGTAGAGAGATGCGCCAGGGGAATGGCCGTGAGCAAAAAAGAAACACAACTCGCCGTATTGGGTTCAAGCCTCGATCAATACATGGCAGAAGTGAATCGATTTCCCCTCCTCTCCCGAGAGGAAGAGCAGAAGCTGGCACGCCAACTCGTAGATGACGGACATGTGGAGGCGGCTCAGAGGCTGGTGACCGCAAACCTTCGTTTCGTCGTCAAGGTGGCCTACGAATACCGGAACTACAATGTGAAGCTGGTGGACCTGGTTCAAGAAGGCAACATCGGACTGATGAAGGCCGTCAGGCGTTTCAATCCGGATCGTGGATACCGCCTGATCAGCTATGCCGTCTGGTGGATCCGAGCCTACATGCAGAACTACATCATCAAGAACTGGTCCATGGTGAAGATAGGAGCCACGGCCGCCAACCGGAAGATGCTCTTCGGAAAGAAGGACCCGCTCCAGGAAGACAACGAACATCGGGAGACATTTCTGGTCCCTGCCATTTCCACGCTCAGTTCCACCGATGCCGCGGATCCCTCCGCATCCACTGCACGAAAGGATTTCTACCTGGATGCCAGCATGGGCGATGAGGGCGGAGGTTCCTTTACCGACATGGTCGTGGATCGAGGCTGGGAAGATCCGGACGAGGAGATCAATCGGGCCCAGACCATTGAATTCGTCAGTTCACGTCTCGAGGAAGCGCTCGAACAGCTCAATGAACGGCAGCGTTTCATCCTGGAGAATCGACTGCTCGCCGACGAGCCGATGACTCTTCAAGAGATCGGGAATCACTACGGGATCTCCCGAGAGCGTGCGCGACAACTCGAGGCCGCCCTCAAGAAGAAGCTCGCGGGATTTCTGAGCGGGTTTGATACGGTGGAAGGCGAGATCATCGACGGGTGATTCTCAAGCCTGCAAGCCTCCGAACACGGGGTTCCTTCCCGAATTCACAGTTGACAATCCTCCTCTGGATCACGATGCTCCTGCCGCCCCAGAACGGGGACCATACACAAGGAGCTCTCATGCGTTCTCTCTTTCACCTCCTCATCGCCCTCCCGATGATCGCCCTCTTCTTCATCGGATGCGGAGACGATCCCGCTCCCGCGCCCGGATGCACTTCCAATACGGAATGCGCGACCGGAACCATCTGCTTCAACGGGACCTGCATCCTTGGAGATGCACCCGGGGCCTGCAACATCGATGGGGACTGCGACCCGAACTTCACCTGCTATTACACCTCGCCGACGGCAACCGAGGGCGTATGCATCCCCGCGAACAACGGAGAGGAGGCAGGAGGCGAAACAGGAGATGAGAACATCTGCGTGACGGACCTCGATTGTGGCCTCGGCTTCGAGTGTGCGATGACCCCGTCCGGCAAAGGCGCCTGCGTTCAGGCGACCGGGGAAACGGGAGACACCACCGGAGACACCACCGGAGACACCACCGGAGACACCACCGGGGACACCACCGGAGACGAGACCGGGGACACCACCGGAGACGAGACCGGGGACACCACCGGGGACACCACCGGGGACACCACCGGAGACGAGACCGGAGACGAGACCGGAGACACCCCCGCCTTCAAGACCTGCGAAGGCAAATGTGGCGAAACCCAGCCGGTCGCGTGCGGAGACGACTGCGACGGCTGCACCGACGAAAACTGCACGTGCTTCTGTGACGCCTCGTGTCACACCGTGGGAGACTGCTGTGAGGACATCTGTGACTTCTGCAGCGAACACGACGGGTGCTGTGAGCCCCAATGCGACGCGGGCCAGCAATGCGGTGACGATGGCTGCGGCGGAACCTGCGGAACCTGTGATGAAGGCAGCTACTGCAGCGGCGGAACCTGCGAGTCGTACCTCCT
>CAVOCR010000061.1:0-8205 GCA_963694245.1 Myxococcota bacterium | reverse complement strand
GCTGCGAGGAAGTTCACGGAGGGAGCCGTGAAATCTGCGAGGACGTTGATTTGTCCCGTGGAGGGCGGAACGCCGTCTCCCACAGCCACCGCCTCCATCGTGTACTCGTCCCCATCGTTCAACGTCAGAGGGAAGCTGACTTCCAGCGAACCGGGGATGCTGAGCTGGGCGTCCGGGACGCCATCTTTGAGGAGCTGAAGTTCGGTGAACTGCCCCGCGCAGGCACCCGTGAGGACGACGTTGGCAGTCGTCACCAACGAGGAACAGCCCGCTTCCACACAATCGGCTCCATTGTAGATGCCGTCGAATGGGACGTTGGTGAAGGCGAGGGCGCAGTTGCTGAGTTGAATCGTGAGATTGGCCGATTCCGACGCCACGTTTCCAGCATCATCCTGCGTGGTGACCACGATCTGCGAGTACTGGGTGGTGCCTCCCGGGATGGTGATCGTTTGAATCGGAACCTGGTTGTTCCCGGTGATCGTTCCGGAGACGAACTCGGCGACGTCGCTGCAACCGGAGAAGGTCGCCGCGCAGTTTCCAGCGACACCCACGGACCATGAAGTGGCGCCGACGTGCCCGAACTGGACATTCATCTGATAGCCGCCCTGGAGCGGGTTCGCATCGTCCCCGTCCACGTAGATGCCAGAGAGCGGAGCCATCAGAGAGAGGCTCGGCGCAATGGTGTCCACGAAGATGCTGGCGGGGGAGGTCGATGCAGGAGTGGTGTTGTTCGCGAAATCAGTGGCCGTGGCCGTCAGGGCATGAGTCCCCTGGCCGATCGCTCCGGTGAAGACCACGCTGCCGTTCTCGTCCGCGATCGTCGGGTCACCGGAGGCGAGTCCGTTGTCGAAGAGTTGAACGGTGGCGCCGGGCGAGGCGGAGAGCACCGAGTCCAGGGAGTCCCCGGCGACAAGGGGGGATTTGGCGGGAGCGATGAACTGAAGCAGCGGTGGCGTGGTCCAGATGGTCACGGAAGTCTCTGGGCTCGACTCCAGATCAGTGGCGTTGCCGACTTCGTCCTCCACGATGACCTGGAGCGTAGCCTGTCCGTCGACCCCAAAGGTCACAGCGGTCTCGCCATAGAAGTTGGATTCATTCGCCGTCACGTTGAAGGGCGGACGGGGTTGCCCGTCGACGTAGAGGGTCGCAGTTCCCGGCTCGGTGGCAGTGACGCCCACCAGGAAGGACTTTTCGCCGATTTGTTCGGCGGCGTTGAGGACGCCCGCGGGATCCAGTGCATCGGATGGGACCGTGATTTGCTGGGCAGTCGGTGCCTCCGTGTCGATCAAGATGGTTCGGGAGCGGTACTGGGGGAAGTTGTTGTCCTGGGACGACACCCATTCTCCCGATCCGGAGAAGGCTTCCGCCTCCACGATGAAGTCGTGGATTCCATCGGCCGCATTCGGGATCGCGAGGGTCAAGGTCGTGCCGCTCACGAGGTCGCCTGTCGTGACCTCAGTGTAGCCGTCTGTCGCGCAGTCGGCGCCGGTGTTGCCCGGCATGTTGGTACATGCGCGGATGTTTCCGAGTCCGGGTTCCACACTCGTGGCCTGCACGAGGAAGGAGCGATTCGAGCCACTTCCCCAGCCAATCGCGCAGGATCCGTTGAGGCAGATGGCGCCCTCGCTGCATTCAAGCGAAGAGGAACAGCTTGTGGCGGCGACGTTGGTCGGAGTGAGGATCGCCACTTCAGGCGCCTCTGTGATGATGAGATGGGTCCGCCCACGAGGGTCTGCGGCGTTGCCCGCCGCATCTTCCGTCGTGGCCCGCAAGATCACGATTCCTTCGGGAAGGTCCAATTGACCGATGGAGATCGTGGTCGGAGTGTCCTCTGGGATGGTCTCCGAGATCACGATGTTCTGAGACAGGAGGGGGCTGCCATTGGCATCCGTGGCGATGAGGGTGAGCGTCTGTCCGGATTCCACACCGGCGACTTCGACACTGACACTTTTCTGCATGCCGGGTTTGGTTGGGTTTTCATCTGAGGACTTGATCAGAATGGCGTCCGAGGGGGTCGGAAACCTGGTGATGATGGGACGGACCCGGTCGATGGTGAGGTCTCCCGACGCATTGGCGGTCTGTCCTGCCGCATCGTCGACGGAGAAGACGAGGGTGCATGTCGCTCCATGTTGCAGGGGAGTGGTGGAGAGATCGAACGCGGCCTGGTCGCTAGAAACCGATGTGGAGTGCTGGATGGCTCCCGCGCCACAATCAACGCTCAATTCTGCGTTGGCGCCGTCTTCGACGTTGGTGGTGGTCGCGAGGATCGTCGCGTGGCAGTCGGTGGCGGATGGAGCGCAGCTTGAGGATGCCAGGTTGAGCGTGGAGCCGTCTGCGGGCGACGAGAGCGCGATGGAGGGACCCGCGAGCTTGTAGGTTGCGACCAGTGGCCAGCTGGCTCCCTCATCGGGGCCGCCCGCGCCCACGAGCGCCTGGAGTTGATTGGCTCCCGGAGAGAGCACCACGTCTGAGAAGAGGTAGGTCCCTGGGGCGGTTTCCAACGCGGATGCGCCCGAGTCGCTGCCATTCACGTGGATGGAGACGTCATCTCCGCTCGACGGGTTGATTCCAATCGCGACAGTGACTGTCACGTCCACGGTGTTCGCGAGTGTCGAGATCCCGTGAGCCCATGAGGGGGCCACTGGGGAGGTGATGTACACGCTTCGACCACTGGAGGTGTTGTAGGAGGCGGGGGTCACGCCCGTGGCGGCATTTCCTGCGGCGTCCGTGGCCTTCACGTGAATGTCCATGGTGCCGGGCTGTATGGTGAAGTCAGTGAAGGTGAGATCGCTGGCGCCGGGCGTGAACTCCTGGCACAGGCTCGTTCCGACAGCGTCTCCGTGCCATACGCAGACCTGTCCTCCGAGACCGTCGTCGCAGCTGACGTCGAGGTTGAGTTGGAGGCCTGGAAGAGCCGCGTTCGTATCGCTCGAACTGTCCAGTCCTGCCATGTTCGTGGTGATGCTCACGCCGGGTGCGGTGCGATCGATGGTGAACGAGGCCTTGGAGGTGCTCTCGGCAGCCTCTTCTGCGGCGTTCCCCGCGGTATCCGATGCTGTCGTGCTGAGCGTGTACGAGCCATCAAAGAGGTCAACACCGTCGCTGAGGGCCTCGGCGAGCGGGGTGCTCGTGGCTCCATTTTCAAACGGTTGAAGGGTCAGTGTCGCTCCACCGATGAGGTCTGGTTGTCCGCCCCCAGCGCTTGAAATGTTTCCTCCCGGGGTCACTCCCTCCAGTCGATTCCCATGGAGAAGGATCGCCTGGGTCTCTGGATCGTTCACGTAGCCCCCATTCCCTGGAACGATGATTCCAAGCGAGGGACCCGGGATCCCGAAGGTGGCGGGTGATTCGGGCGTCAGCGCGCTGAAGAGACCGACATAGGAGGCTCGGCACAACACGTTGGATCCACCGAGAGACACCGTGTCCACAGACACGGGGATCAGGTAGATGCCGTCGTCTGAAAGCGTTCCTTCCGTGAGAGTGGCGCTCCCCACGGTGAGATGCACTGAGTTGGGGGTGTCCTCACGACAGCTCAACTCGATGACCGAGCCGGTGGTGGCGGGGTCGACAAAGACGGTGAATTCAGTCTCATGGGTGTAGGGGGTCTCGGCGTCCGTGTCTTCTTTTGCGAGAAACTGGGCTCCACTCGAGGCCGGGTCCAGCAGGGTCAGCTGGGCATCTCCGATCGCGACGGGGACGTTTTGAAGGTCCGAAGCTTCCTGTGAACAGGCGTCGGCAGCCCGGACTTCGATGGCGTACACCTTGTTCTGATCGAAGGTCACTCCGGCAAAGGAGAAGGATCCCTCTGCATCGGTCCCCGCCTGTCCCTGGAGAGCGCCGTCGATGTACAGCGAGATGGCCGTCGAGTCGTCGACGGAGACGCCAGAGGCGTTTCCTTCCACGGTGGTCTGGATCCCCGGAGTCTCGGGATCCTCGTCTGCAGCCGAGAGAAGCGTGGTCGTGGGATGCGTGAGTTCCACCGTGGGGGGCGTATTGTCGAGCGTGTACTCCACGGGTCCCGTCAATCCCAGGCGGTCGGGAGAGCTGGAGTCCACCACGTACGCCGTGACGGAATAGATCTCGCTGATTTCAGGGGCGGTTTCGCTCGCAGTGATCACGATTTCCGCCTGTCCGCTGTCATCGAGCGAGACGGGCGCGGTCGTGTCACTCCCTCCCGCGCTGTCGATCATGAGATAGGCATCTGTGCAGTCGTTGTCGGGATTGGTGACCGTGAAGGAGACCTGGAACCCCTCCGCTTCGGGGTCTGAATCCGTCGTCAGGCAACTTTCATTGGTGGGTTGCAATTCCACCGAGCATGTCCCGATTTCGACGAGTACGGATTTCTCGACCGTGGGGCCGTCTGCGATCGCGACTCCGACCACGTGGGTTCCCTGGGAAAGCGTCACGCCCTTGAGAAGAGCGAGTCCGCTCCCGTCGCATTCGCCCCCTTCGCAGACCACGGAGATCGAGCCCTCCGCGACGGAGTTTCCATCAACGGTCAGCGTGACGGCTGTCTCATCGTCCACATTCAGGCTGCCCACCACGAAATCAATCTGGAAACCCGGCTCGGCGAGAAATTCCTCCGCCTCATCCGTTGCGGCGAGAAGAAGACTCTCCTCCTCCTGGCCAATGGCGACTCCCTCTCCATTCACCGCCCAGAAATCGACAGAGGCTTCGACGACTGCATCGCCCCCGGTTTCACCGTCCACGACATCTGTGGACGGCGCGGTTCCGCTGTCGCATCCGTCGCATCCTCCCATCACGATCAGGACCAGAGTCATGAGGCCGATGGAGAAAAATCGGTTCAAAGTGTTCGGAATCATTCGTTTCGAAGTGTACATGCTCATGCTTGTGTTTCCCGGAGCCTTGGCTCTTTGTCCTGTTCGGTCGCCGACGCCATTTGGGAGGGGTCGGATACGCTTAATCGCTTGGTTGCCGTAGGGTGTCCAATTGATCGGGCGAAGTGTAGCAAATGCCGGGTCGACGTCGCCAGTCTTCCACGGATGTTTGAGACGGTTGATTGGACTCATGACCCCATCTCCTCCATCTGTATCGGCATTTGGCCCTGAAACTTCAGGGAAGATTGCTGGATTCGGATGTCAAAGCCTCTTGAATGGGGAGTTGGATCGCCCCGACTTCCATGGACGTGCTGAAAAATTCCGCGTGGGCGTCTTCGGGGCCGCTGGTGATGAAATCTCCGGTCTGGGTTCCGACAGTGAGGAGATCCGCGACGGTCAAGGCGGGCGCGTTCACGATTTCAACGTTCAGGGCGGAAAGAGTGCCCGCGAGCACAGCCTCCTCGTCTCCATCGGTTTCCCAGTTCCACACTCCGAAGGTCTGCACATGGTCGAGCGGGAGTTCTGCCGTGGCGAACGCGGTGGCGCTGATACCGGAGAGACTCTTGAGCGACATGGAGATGCGAACGGAATCGTCAGGCACGCCCTCCATGCTGTAATCGGTCCACCCGAGGACGAAGACATCCTCGGGATCCATGGGAATGGGAGAGGTCTCAAGGGGGACAGGAGATGCGTTTTCGGGCGCATGATGCCAGAACATTCCCTCGAGATTGTGGTTTGTTCGTGTGATCCGGAGGAAAAGAGAGTGGGCGCAGGCCGCAGGATGGTCGGGGATCGCAACGACGGTGCTTCCTTCGCAGATTCCGATGTCGACGAATGAACCGGGAAACGCAGTCTGGATGCTGATGTGTGCGGTGATCCCGAAGAGCTGGCCGAGTTTGGGATCTCCCTCCGGAGGTGTCCATGCCGTGGGCGGGCCCGCGATGTCGGAACCGGTGCTTTCACCCGGTGGCTCCTCATCGAAGTCATCGTCGAGGGGTGTGCACGCGGCATCGAGACACGTTGATCCTTCTGTGCACTCCTCGATGACTTCGAAGACCTTCCCGTCGTCCGAGCACATCTGGATGGTGGTGCCCTCGCATCGAATCAGTCCCGGTTCGCATTGTGCGATGTAGTCGGACGCATCGACTTCCAAGGTGCATCCAGACGCGGCGATTCCCAGAAGAATCACGAGGAGTGCAGGCTGGATGAACTGGAGTCGCACGATATTCCTCTCACGTCGGAGCGTTCTCCGAAGATGGAGAGCACACGATAGAGCGTGTCGCGGGGCATTTCCAGAGATCAACGGTGCCGACGTGACAACTCGTCATCGAACGGCTCCCCGCACGTTCTGCGGGTTGGCATCATGCGGGCTGGAATCAGGACGAGGCGAGGCTGGCGACGGCGAGTTGGGCTTCGGCACGCCGCTGGGCGAACATGTGGCCTTCATTGGCCACGGAGTCCCCTTCATTGGACTGGGCAGCGGCAATGGCCTTGTCCCGATTCGCCTTGGCTTGCGCGACGTCGATCTGTTCTGGAGTGAGGGCGGATTCCGTGATCACGTTGATGTGATCACGGGCCATTTCGACAAATCCACGATCGACTGCGAAGACATGATTTCCGTCTTCGCTCTCTACCGTCAGCGTTCCCGGCTGGATCGCTGCGATGATGGGAAGGTGACCGGGCATCAGCCCCATCTCTCCGAGTACGGAGGGAACAGTCACCACGGTTGCGGGGGTGTCGAGGACGCTTCCGCCCGGTGTCACGATGTCGATATGCACGTCGCTCTCCAAGTCCTATTCGGTCAGGCTACGGCCTTTCTCGATGGCTTCTTCGATGGTACCGACCATGTAGAAGGCCTGCTCGGGAAGGGCATCATGCTTTCCTTCCAGAATCTCCTGAAAACCGCGAACGGTCTCTTCCAGCTTCACGTAGGTTCCGGGAGTTCCGGTAAAGACCTCCGCAACGTGGAAGGGCTGGCTCAGGAAACGCTGGATCTTTCGTGCGCGATTTACGACAGCCTTCTGCTCTTCGCTCAGCTCGTCCATTCCCAGAATCGCGATGATGTCCTGCAGTTCGCGGTACTGCTGGAGGATCTCCTGGGTTCGTCGAGCGATGTCGTAATGCTCTTCTCCGACGACACCGGGATCGAGGATTCGACTGCTGGAATCGAGGGGATCCACCGCAGGGTAGATTCCCAGCTCCGCAATTTGACGCGAAAGAACCGTGGTGGCGTCGAGATGGCTGAACGTGGTCGCCGGAGCGGGATCCGTCAAATCATCCGCGGGGACGTAAATCGCCTGTACGGAGGTGATGGACCCCTTGTTGGTCGTGGTGATGCGCTCCTGCATTTCGCCCATCTCGGTGGCCAGCGTAGGCTGGTAACCCACCGCAGAGGGGATTCGTCCGAGGAGCGCGGAAACCTCCGAGCCCGCCTGCGTGAAGCGGAAGATGTTGTCGATGAAGAGAAGGACATCCTGTCCCTGTTCATCGCGGAAGTATTCTGCTGCGGTCAGCGCTGAAAGGGCAACACGGGCACGGGCTCCGGGGGGCTCGTTCATCTGTCCGTATACGAGACAGGTCTTGTCGAGAACGCCCGAATCCTTCATCTCGTGCCAGAGGTCGTTCCCCTCACGTGTACGCTCCCCAACTCCACCAAACACGGAGACACCACCGTGCTGCTTGGCGATGTTGTGGATGAGCTCCATGATGAGCACGGTCTTGCCGACGCCGGCGCCGCCGAACAGGCCGATTTTACCTCCACGGCTGTACGGGGCGAGAAGGTCGACGACTTTGATGCCGGTCTCGAATGCCTGGACGCTCACGTCCTGGTCCACGAATCCCGGGGGCTCCCGGTGGATGGCCCACTTGTGCTCCGTCTCGATGGGACCCGCTTCGTCGACGGGCTCCCCGATGACATTCAGGATACGCCCCAGCGTACCGTTGCCGACGGGAATCATGATGGGCGCGCCCGTATTGAGGACGGTCATGCCGCGAACGAGACCATCGGTCGTATCCATCGCGATGGTTCGCACGGTGCCTTCACCCGTATGCTGCGCCACCTCGAGCACGAGGTTCCACTCGCGCTCGTCGATGGAAGGATTGGTGACCTTCAGCGCGCTGTAGATCTCGGGAATTTCCCCGGCGGGGAACTCGACATCAACGACGGGGCCGATGACCTGAGTGATTGTTCCGTGATTCTCGCTCATAGCACTTCTCCATGTCCCCGTTCTGCAGGGGGACGGCTGTCCGTTTCGGCATCACTAGCCCTTGAGGGCCTCCGAGCCGCTGACAATCTCCATCAATTCCTTGGTAATCGAAGCCTGGCGTGCGCGGTTGTAGAGAAGCTTCAACCGATCGTTGAGTTCAC
>CAVOCR010000060.1:0-8207 GCA_963694245.1 Myxococcota bacterium | reverse complement strand
CGAGGTTTCCCTGATGGGTGTAGCCCCGGGGGGGGAACGTGACATCGATTTCTGGTGCGGACTCGTCGACGATGAACGTTCGCTGGGCGCTGAGGTGTTCGTTCGGTGGCGCCAGCGTCACCTGGAAGACATGGCTTCCGACGACACTCATCACGTAGAGGTCCTCGCCCAGAAACTCCAATTCGGTGGGAGCGGTGAAGGTTCCAGAGATGTCGGGGATGGCGTTGCCCATCACATCCTGGACCTCCCACCAGATCGTGACTTCGTCGCCTACGGCATGACTCGGGGAGTCGGGGGCCGCGAGGATCACCACATCATGTGGCGTTCCCGCGAACACTTCGACCTCTGCCGGGATGCTCTCCAGGTTCTTGAATTCCGGGACGCTGCACTCGATGAGATAGGTTCCGAGGGTGCCGAGCGTCAGAGTTCCCTCGCTCAGAACGAGCCCCTCTTCAGGCGTGATGGCGACCGTCGTGATCGCATCGGGGATGATGTTTCCGTGGGTGTCGGTCACGATGCATTCGAAGCCGATCTTCTCTCCTGCCGCTCCCCCATTCTTCTCGGGAGTCGCGGTCACGAGGGTCGGATCTCCCGGAAGCACGGTCAGCGTCGCCAGGCCCTCCGTCGATCCGCTGGCGAGGGGATCGTGCCCCGAGTCGGGAAAGGCGCATCCGATGAGATGCTCTCCCGCGATCACGGAGGAGACCACATGATCCTCGATCTTCACCGCGTCTGCGTTCACAGCGAAGACCACCGTCTGGGCCGGGATGATCGACCCGGCCTCGTTGCGTGCGATGCAGGTGACCTCTGCGGAGGCGCCCGCAACGATCGTGTCGGGAGTCAGCAGGGCTTCCACGCTTCGGTCGGAGGAAGTGCTCGTTGAAAAGTCGGAACACCCTCCTACGAGAACGAGCAATGCGGCGAAGATGGGCTGGCGGAAAGAGTGCATGCTGGGCTCCAGTGACGTCTCTGCTGAGGTCTCAGGCGCGGGGTGGGTGAAGAATGTCGTCCCCCGCGGCGCGGGCATCTTACCTCTGGAGGGGCAATTGAAAAGGGATTTCTTCCCGCGCCTGCGGTGGAGGCTGGAAGCCTTGACAGTCTGTCGATTTCATGGCAAACCAGCGTGCTCAGACGGGGCCCAGGTAGCTCAGTCGGTAGAGCAGGGGATTGAAAATCCCCGTGTCGGTGGTTCGATTCCGCCCCTGGGCACCCTTCTTCTAATTCCCTCCCAGAGCCGCAGCGCCTGCCCTCCATTGGGGCCAGGGTGCCGTCGTTGAGAGTCCTTCGAGATTGCTCACGCGCCAGGAAAGCAATTCTCCATTCTGGGTCGTGACAATCACGTGTCCGGGGATCACGTTCATGGCGGCGTTTCCGAGTCCGAGGCCACCGGTGAGGGACGCGCTCCATGCGAGTTCTCCGGATGGAACGTAGGCGCGCAGTTCACCGTCGGTCTGATCCAGGGTGAGGATTTCCTCGTCCGCGGTGATGGCCACTCCAGTCAACTCAGTTCCGATGGACCAGGTGGTCCCGTTCTGCACTCCCTCCCCGGGGACGAACGGCATGAGATGGAGGGATCCACTCTGGGAGACGAGAACCATCCGCAGCGACTCCCCCTCTCCCAGAAGAATGGGGCCCGATGTGGGAGTGAATCCCAACTCGATGGAGAGCTTCGTCACCTCATCGGCGCTGTCTTCCTCCGCACCCCCTGGGATGTAGGTCGTCTGGGACATCCAATGGCGTTTCGTGCCGTCGGTCTCGATCTTCTGGGCGAGGCCCCAGGAGACGTTGCCGGACAGCGCGACTTCATGGAGCGGGGTGCCTTCCAATGTGTCGCCTCCAAGGGGATCGCCGGTGGCACCATGGTGAATCTCGTAACCCAATTCCGTGGGCGTGATCACGATCCGGGGATCCTGTCCCAGGCTCTGGGTGACTCCGTCGATGACCGTCATGCCGATTCCTTCGAGAGCGGTCGTGGTCGGCGATCCGACGGGGGGAGAATTCAGAGGGGCTGTGTTCTGAAGCGTGATGGACGCGTCCTCGGGTCCCCAGCTGGGTTTCAGCGTCAGCAGCACGCCTTCCCCGTCTCCCCGGTCCACGGCTACGAACAGGCGCTGACCATCGTTCCATGCGGCGGGACATCCCACGACGATTCCTTCGGCGTCGAAGCTCCAGAGCTTCTCTCCGGTGGGACTCATTCCGTACACATTTTCCGTGTTGGAGGTCACAATGCCTCCGGAGGGAATGGCGATGGGGCATCGCAGGAGGTCCTCCCCTTTGTCGTAGACCCAGCCGACGTTTCCGCTCGCGGGGTCGATCGCCAGGAGGCGTCCTCCCAGAGAACTCTTTCCGGCGATGAGGAGGCTTCCGTGGCCGAAGGCGGTCTCGGGGCTCACGGCTCCCAACTCGAAGTGCTCGGTGAGGTCACGGGTAAAGGCCATGCAGTGTTCATCCGAGACCTCCGTGCGTTCACATGCGAATTCGTGGATCGCATCCTCTGGAGTGTCCGAGTTGTCCGAGTTGTCCGAGTTGTCCGAGTTGTCCGAGTTGTCCGAGTTGTCCGAGTTGTCTGTGGAGGAAATGTCTGCCGTACCGGCGTCAGTGGGGATTTCGAGGACGCACTGGCCGCTTTCATGGCATGCGAGAGCGCCCGCAGGGCAGTCTGCGAGGGTCGAGCACGCAGGCAGGTTGAACTCGTCGAAGCACCCGAGGCTTCCGATGAGCAGCAGGCTTCCGCAGATCCCGAGGGAGAGTCGAATCGGGAGGACGGAAAGGCAGGCCAGTTTCCAAACTCGCATGAGCGGCTCCTTGAACGATGTATCGATACGACGAGTGTGCAGGAAAGGGGATTCCGAGGGCAAACGCATCTTGTCGTGGAAGTGATGTTCACCGCGCCCTCCCTTGAATTCGGTGTCTCCGTCGTCGCGAGAAAGTGTTGACCTCCACCCCCTGTTGGCCTCATTGTGAGGGGGTGGAATTGTAGGAAGCTGATGTGTTGTTGCGCATGTTGAAATGGACCACTCCGATGCTGTTTGTCCTTCTGGGAAGCGCGCTGCTGTTCCCGGATGCGGTGTACGCGGATGAACCCCGGTCACGCTCCTACGACTTCTCTGAAACCGTGATCACCTCGGAAGCGCGGGTGCCGGGTCTCAGCATGATTCTCGGGGATGAATTCGCCCCGCGGGATTGTCCGCAGCTCGATCCAGATGAATTTCGGCGATGTCTCGGAGAGGTTCGGGACGTCTTTCATTATGTGCCGCCGGGGGATTCGCTTCGCATGGACATCGTGCTCCTGCCGATGAGTCCGGCGGATGCGGAGAAAATCGCCCGGGTGGCTCGCATGGTCGTGGGCTCGCTTCAGGGGAGAAAGCTGGATCCGCGGGTTCTGGTGGTTCCACATCCTTCTGCACTGGCTCCGGGAGACAAGCACCTCGCGCGCATTCCGCCGTATTTCGAATGGACACGTTCGATGGGTTCCATCGCCGTACAGGGCATTCGCGCGGCGGGAAAGGGCCTTGGACGGGAGACGCGTGAATTCGACGCGATCGACCAGTTGAAACGCCTGGTCTCGATTCCCCTTGGCGAGATCTCCTCTCTTCGAGAAGGCGCGACGGCGCTCATCGTGGCCGTTTCACATGGGGAGGTGAAGGCATCCTCTCTCGAACCGATTCGAGCGGCTCTCAACGAGCGCTATGGTCCTGGAGGCTGGGGAGCCACCGCGTGGTGTAGTGGAGCCGGCTGTGAGGCGGTGGAGGGATTGACCCGTCGGGCGACTCATGAGGTGGTGCGACTCCGTCGAGGAGGGCTGGGTCTGGCGTTGGAGAGGGGAGTGGATGCGGCGGTGGAGCGCATCAACCGATGGACGCTCTCCCACAACCCGGGTCTGTCGGGTCATCTGGAACTCCGTTCAGGGGGAATCATTCTGAACCAGACCCATTACGCCTATGATCCCTTCGAGCGGCGCGTACGGGTGTCGGACCTCCGCCTCCCGGCAGGGATGGACAAGAACGTCATTGAAGCCTGGTACTTCCCCTTCGACCCCCGTCAGGGATTGGCTCGTGCGTGCCCCGCTTCAGTGGAGAAGCCGAAACGAAAGGGGAAGAAACGGCGCAGAAATCGCCGGAAGAAGAAGAAGCGTGCCGTCGAGGGCCCCTGTGCAGGCTGGGCAGCGGACGAGGTGATTGGACCGTCTCCCCGTGCGCTGATCGATGTCGCCTTTCATCCGGCTCCTCGGGCGCGAAGTCCTTCCGATGCGCTCCTCTTCCAGGGGGTGGGTGCATTTCAGGTCCCTTTCGCCCGATCCGGGGTGGATGTTCGAACGCATTTGGATTCGGGACATCCGAAATGGCGTGAGGGAACCTTTCGGGTGATCGTCACCGACGGCAAGACCCTTCGGGGTGAAGGGGCCCGGGCAGACGCGGTCATTCAATGGGATGGGGAGTGGGATGTTCCCAACCTCGAGGTCCTGGGATGGCGTGTGGTCAACCGGTCGGTCTCGGTGCCCATCAGTGGCATGCCGATCATCTACGACACTCTGCACGTGTATCTGAATGGGCGCCGTATTGAACTCGCAACGGGTGAAGGCGCCGGCTATTTGCTGCGCGGAGGCCATCTTCACCTCGATGTGGCAGCCCCTCTTCATCCGCGGAGTCATCTTTTCTTCGCGTATCGGAAGGAAGAGTGAGCGCGGGCGCTCTCTGGATCATCGACCCCTCCATGGAAACTGCTGAGACTCAAGGGGTCGAGATGATCGCTCGACTCTGGGGGGGGGATACGCGCCTCTTTCGTCCTGCCCTGTGTCCGGGCGAGGGTCCAGACTCTGGCACCACTGGAGAGAGGGCGGGGATCGTGCTCATGGGCTCCGCAGCCTCTCCTCATGCGGACCATCGATGGTTGAAGGACCTCTCGGATTTCCTCCGTCCCCTGATCCTTGGGACGTCACCGGCGCCGCTGTTTGGCATCTGCTTCGGTCATCAGCTCATGGCATGCATTGCTGGGGGCGAGGTGGGATACCTGCATGTGGATCGACGAAAACGACTGGGAATTGAGGAGACGTTTCACTCCAGTGAATCGCGGTTGGTGCCCTCTGGAAAAGCATCGGTCCTCGTGAGTCACCGGGAAATCGTGACGCGCCCGCCCGCAGACTTCGTGACGGTCGCTTGTCGCGATGGGGTGTCGCATGACGCGCTTGAGCATCCCGCTCTTCCGCTCTTCAGCGTTCAATATCATCCGGAAGCGGGCGGGGACTTCGCGGCGCACGCTGCGTTGACGGAGGCTGATCTTGCCGAAGGGGTGCGTCCGCATGGCGATGCGCTTCTCATGGCATTCATGCGGGTGTGTCGGGCGTTTCCGGAGGCGCGTTGAGACGTCTCTTGCCGTCTTTGGAGAGCTGGACACCGGGTTCCTCCAACCCTTTCCTGTCCCAGAGCTGACAGGTGACTTGTTGATGCCGTTGATCGAGCGCTTCGCAGTAATTGGTACAGAGACAGCGTCGGATCTCCTCGCCACGCCCTTCCCGCATTTTTCGCCACCAGTCTGGATCGGCGATGCTCTGACGCGCTGCAGCGATGATGTCGGCGTCTCCTCCTGCGAGGGCCTGTTCGGCCATGCTGAAGGTTTGAATGCCTCCCGCACCCACCACCGGGGTGCTCATCCCGTGGTCGCGAATCGTCTCCCGAATGGAGGCCGAGAGGGGGAGGTTTCGTCCGAACGGTCCCCGGGAATCGCTTCGAACGGTGGGCATGCACTCGTATCCGCTCTGTCCCGTGTAGGGGTAGATGGCCTCTCCAACCCGTGGCTTCCTCGCGTCTTCGAACTTTCCTCCCGCGGAAATGGAGAGATAGTCCATTCCTCTTTCAGCGAGTCTTCTTCCGAATTCGCGGGTGTCTTCGATTCCGCTGCCACCCTCGATGATCTCGTCGCCCAGAATGCGGCATCCCACGACATGATTCTCTCCGACCTTCGCACGCACGGCGTCGTAGACCTCCAGTGGAAGTCGTAGGCGTCCTTCGAGTGTTTCTCCGTAGCCGTCGTCGCGGTTGTTTCGCCGCGAGAGGAAGCTCGCCATGGTGTAGGCGTGAGCGTAATGCAATTCCACGCCGTCGAATCCGGCTTCCTGGCAGTGCTTTGCGGCGTTCGCGAAGAGAGCCGGGAGCTGGGCGGGCAGATCGCGGATGTGGGCGAGGTGGGTGTCGGTCACCCGCTCCCGATCCCCCCGGGTGAGGGAGTCGTATTCCCGTGGGGTGAGAATGTCCCGATGCGTGTCGTCCTCCGAGTGCGTCAGGAAGTCCCGGAGAGCGATGTCGGATGCCGTTTCCCATTGGGAATCGCCGGTGCGGAGAGCGAGGCGTTGGCGATGCGCCTCGGACGGTCGAAAGAAGCGTTCGAAATAACGGGCTGGCGGTGGCCGTCGGCGGATGCGGAGAAAGTCGATGAGCTGGATGAAGAGTCGGGTGCGTCCGTCACTTCGTTCCCGGACGGTCGCGACCAGTTTCTGAAGTCCGGGAATGAACCGCGGATGACCCGCTCGAAGCAGGGGGCCACTGGGGATGTCCCGGATGCCCGTGGCTTCGACCACGATGGCTCCGGGCTGACCTTCCGCGAAGCGGCCATACCACTCCAGCAATTCGGGAGTGCATTCGCCCTCGGAGGTGGCCCGCCATGGAACCATTGCCGGGACCCATGTTCGACTGGAGAGCGTACAGCCGCTTTGGAGTGTCAGCGGTTGAAAGAGACGCGCAGACGCTGCGTCCTCGGCACTCGGCCATTCCGGCTCGGGAAGCATGTGACGAATGCGCTCGGGGGGCGTCCACATGCGGGGGAAGTCCGTGTCTAGGAGGGCAGGTGCTCGAGTCGTGAGAGATCGCGGGCGATGTTCTTCTGATGGGCCTCCAGCGTGCCTCCTCCGATCTCCAGGAGCTTGGCGTCCCGCCAGAGTCGTTCAACGTGGTATTCGCTCACGTACCCGTATCCACCGAGCACTTGCATGGCGCGGTCCGCGACATTCTTCGCCGTGGTGGCACAGATCAGCTTCACTCCGTCCGTGTCCATCCGGTTGCCGGGCTGGTTGAGATTCAGGTTCCGGGCCACGTTGTACACGTAGCTCCGAGCCGCCATGTATTCGGCGTAGCTCTGCGCGATATGGGTCTGGATCTGTCCGAATCGATTGATGGGTTGTCCGAATGCGATTCGTTCCCGAGCGTAGGCGTTCATCACCTCCAGGGATCGGCGGGCGATGCCGAGGCCCATGGCGGCGAGGGTGAGCCGCTCGAGTTCCAGATTGCGCATCATGTGCGTAACGCTGTCTCCCACTTCGCCGATGAGATTGGCGCGTGGGACCCGGCAGTTGGTGAACACGAGTTCCGCAGTCGGGCTCGCTCGCATCCCGGTCTTGCCCTTGATGCGCTGTCCAAGGGCAAATCCCTCCATTCCCTTCTCGACGACGAAGGTGCTCACTCCTTCGGGAGCTTTCGCGTAGATCAGGAAGACATCCCCGAGCTCGGTGTCATTGATGCAGCCATTCGTGATCCACATCTTCGAGCCATTGAGGAGGAAGTCATCTCCCTCGGGAGTGGCTGTCGTGGACATGGCGCCGACGGCATCGGTACCCGCTCCCGGCTCACTCATCCCCATGCCTCCGATCCACTCCCCGCTGAGGGCTCGGGGGAGGAAGCGATCCCGCTGGGATTCGCTGGCATTCACAGCGACATTGTTCACGTAGAGAATCGCGTGGGCGAGGTAGGCCAGGCAGAACCCCGGATCCGAGGTGGAGAGTTCCTCGTGGCAGATGACAGCTGCCGTCGCGTCCATTCCGCCGCCGCCCATCTCTTCCGGAACGGTGACTCCGAGAATCCCGACTTCATCCGCAAGACGACGGTAGAGCGCCAGATTGAATTTCTCCAGGCGGTCGTGTTCGATGGCCTGGGGCTCCACATGGTCCTGCACGAACCGCCGAAGGGTGTCGCGAAGGAAACGATGTTCTTCCGTGGGAGTGAAGAGATCGAATTGTGTACTCATCCGACGGTTCCTCTGCGGTTATTTCTGGGCGAGGGTTGTCGCCAGATACTGCGCGATTTGTGCCGCGGCGTTCCCGTCCAGTTCGGCGCCCTCTTCTTCCACCATTCTCTGAATGACGGCCTGCCAGTCGGCGAGTTTCGGGTTGCTGCTGGTCGCGTATTCCTCGACGGTGTCGAGTTCATGGCATTCGGTAC
>CAVOCR010000059.1:0-8216 GCA_963694245.1 Myxococcota bacterium | reverse complement strand
AAAAGAGAGGAGAACCGTAAAGGCTCCCAGGGCGCCCACCAGGCCAGCGAGAAGCGACCATTGTACGCCCACGGCGGGAAACGAGAAGCTGGCTCCTCGGAACCAGAGGACGCCGAGGGGTGCGAGCACCGCGACGAGGAAATAAGCGACGCCCACCAGGAGAAAGGCTTTGAACGCGCCATTGGTGGCATCGCCCATTCCCATTCGGCCCGTATGAAGGCAAATTCCGTAGAGACCCCATGAGGCCACTGTCATGAGGGCAAATGCCAACCAGTTCATGTGTGTTGTCTCCGTGAAATATCAGGCGAGGAGCGAGCAGAGCCAGGCGGCTGCGAAGGCGGCATAATTGCCCACCGCGTAGCCAACCAGCGCCATCAGGATGCTGATGGGGACGAGCTTTTCGTTGTGGTGCGCGGCGACGATGGGGGCGCTGGCCGCTCCTCCGATGTTGGCTGCGGACGCAATGGCTGCGGTGTGGACGTCGACGCGGAGGAGCTTCGCGGCAGCGACCAGAAAAATACCATGGATGAGGATCCAGATGTAGGCGCCTGCGACAAATGGCAGGCCCTGTCCCGCGAGGGCTTCAACGGAGGCCCGGGCTCCCATCATCGCAACGAAGAGATATACCAGCGCCATGGCCAGCGTATGGCTTCCCGGAATGGTCCGCACTGGAGTGAAGGAGAGCAGGATCCCCAGGGAAGTCGCGATCAGGATCTTGTAGGTGCTCGCGCTGAGGACGGGAGGCACGGGGGGGAGAATGTCTGCAATTCCCGAGGCGAGCGCCGTGCATCCGGCGGCGATTGCGACGAGGTAGAGCAGGTGCCGCATCTCCAATTCGGCTTTTTCCGTCGTGAGGGACTCCGCGGCCTCATGCAGCCGTTCCACGTCCGCTTCGCTCGCTCCGGTGAAGCGGTGAAACCAGGGAGCGAGGCTTCGGGAGGCCAGGAGCAATGGAAGCCATACGAGGTACACTGCGTGGTCGGCGATGACTGCGAGCCCAAAGATTTCTCCGGGCGTGTTCAATCCCTCCGCCACGGCCGCCATGTTTCCCGTGCCTCCGATCCAGCTGCCTGCGAGGGCGCCAAATCCCTTCCAGGCGTCGGGGCTGAGACTGCCACGGACGATCGCATACGCAATCGGGGCTCCCAGCACCACTCCAGCGGTACCCGCGAGCATGACGAGGACGCCGCGTCCCATGAGACGAATCGCTGCGCGGACGTCGATTTCGAGAAGGAGAAGCACCAGGAACATGGGTAGAAGAAACTGCCGCATCCAATCATAGACGGGGGATTGGAGTGGGATGATCCCCGTGTTCGAAAAGATGGCGGGGACCATGTAGATGAACACGAGAGGCGGAAAGATCTGAAAGACCTTCCAGGCGTATCGCTTCTCAAGGAAGAACCAGAGCGCCGCATTTCCCGCGAGAATGAAGAGCAGTGATGCGGTATCGGTCCAGGGAAAGGTCACGAAACCCTCAGTCGCTTCGGCCGAGATCGGCGTCGTAGTCGATGGCCTTGTCCGGAGGGGTTCCTCCGGGGCCGGCCAGGTAGTGATCGAACCAGCGGAGGACACGCAGCATGTAATCCACCTGACTTGCCGCTCGCCGGTTTCCGTGGCCTTCACCCGGATAGAGGACAAGACGAACGGGAGCAGCGCTTCGGAGCTTCAGGTGGCGGTAGAGTTCCAGCGACTGGCTGGGATGAACGCGGGGGTCCCGGTCTCCATGGAGAATCAGGGTGGGGGTCCTCGACTTGCCTGCGTGGAAGACCGGGCTCCGCTCCAGGAAGAATTGCCAGTCGCTCCACGGATCCTTGCGATAGTGGACGAGCTTCATCTCCTGGGGAATGTCGGTGGTCCCGATCTTCGAGATCAGATCCGTGACTCCCACGAACACAGCGCTCGCTGCATAGCGGTCGGTGTAGTAGGTCGCGGCCCAGGCCGATGCGTATCCGCCGTAGGAGCCCCCGATGGACGCCACGCGCTTGGAGTCGACCAGGCCGAGTTCCACGAGATGATCGATGCCGTCGATGATGTCGTCGAACTCCCTTCCTGCGGGATCGCCCTGGCTGCTCTTCGAGAAGGCAACTCCTCTGCCAGTGCTTCCGCGATAGTTCGGGTAGAACACGGCCATGTTGCGGCCCGCTGCGATTTGTCCCGGCATCGAGTAATAGGTGAGCCAGCCGTTTCGGTAATGGGATTCGGGACCTCCATGCACCGTGACGATGAGGGGAACCCGGGAGGTCTTTCCTCGTTTCACTGGATGCATGAGGATGCCATCAATCTGGGTTCCGTCGATCGCCTGGTAGCGCACCACCTCCTGGCGACCGAAGTCGATTTCGGAGAGCCAGAGGTTGTGGTGCGTGGCGCGGGAAATGTGGGCGTCGCCCGGGCTCCAGAGGTAGACTTCCGCGGGGTGCTCCGGGGAGTGCGCGACCAATGCCGCACGGGAGGCATCCGGAGTCAGGCTCCACCCCTCCACGATGGGGCCACCGGGAGCGACCAGTTCCGAACGCTGGGATCCATCGCGAGCGACCTGACCGATCAACCGCTCGACGCTTTTCGACGCGATGTAGAGCAACGTGTTGTCGTCGCGCCATGCGACGCGGGCCACTTCCCCTTCAAAACCAGGGAGGAGATCCACCGGGGAACCGCCGGAACGGGGAACGATCATCAAGCGTCCGGCTGAGGGATCATGTCGGTCCTCTCCAGCGATGATCGCGAGATGGGTGCCATCAGGGCTCCATGCCACGGCCCCGATTTTCCCAGCAGTGCTGATCTTGCCGCGTACCTGGCTGGTCTCCACGTGGACCACGTGGACCTTGCGGTTCATGTAGTGATCGTCAACGAGCGGAGTCGGGGCGAGTGCCACTGCGATGAAGTCTCCCTGGGGTCCCCAGTGAACGTCCGAGGCCGATCCCGGAAGTGTCAGGGCCCGCGCCTCGGAAGTGCTGGCGGGTTGCAGAAGGATGGAACTCTGCCCGTCCGAGACGATGGTGGAGGTGATCCAGACGCGGGTCGGCGTCTGCGATTCCTCGTAGATGCGCTGGCTGAATCCCTGCTCTTTCTCCGTTTTCAGTTCGGCCGGGGTCGGGTCCTTGGCGAGAAACGCTACGCGGGAGCCATCGGGATTCCAATCGTAACCGGAGATGTTGGAGGCATGCGTGACGATCTTTCGGGGCTCTCCCCCGTCATGGGGCATCACGTAGATCGCGGGCGTCTTGTCCCCGTTCGCCTTTTCGAGAAACGAGATGTGGCGACCGTCAGGTGTCCATCGGATGGATCGGATGGTGCGTTCGCCACTGATGTATTTGCGATGGGTTCCGTCCGCACGGAGCACGTGGAGCTCCAGCCAGGCCGGTCCATCCTTCTGTTCGAAGGGGTCCCTCGGCACGAGCAGCGTATAGGCAGTCGTGTTTCCATCGGGGCTGATGGCGACCTCCCGCACTCTCTCCAGAGAAGCGAGGTCCCCTGGTTTCAAAGAACGGGCTTCCGCTGAAGGAGCCGTGAAAACGGTGAGGAGCAGGAGCATCGCCGCAAGAGCCGGCGACATCCATGGGCGTCCAAAAAGGGAGGAGTGCATCTTCATGAGACGATCATCCTACGGGTTCAAACCGCGCTGTTCAGGGGCTTCGTCCCAGTCCTTCTGGGTCTTGGCTCCACGTGCGCGGGTCGAATCAGTGGTCTACATGGGGTCCCAGCTTATGAGAGGGGAAGAGATTGCGCAATTTCGCGGAGCATGGAACTCTCTGTTTCAGCAAACAAGCAGTGTCGTTTGGAAGTTGAGATGAGGGGCGTGTCAGAATGTTGAAAGCTGGAAAGGATGTCGATTCCTATTGTGGCAAATGCAAGATGATGCTCGCGCATGTCATTCACGCGATGATCGAGACCCGACCCGCGCGCGTGGAATGCAAGACATGTGGGGCGATCCATGCGTACAAGGCACACCTGCCTGGGGAGGGTCCGACTCGAGCGGATCGCTCCGATACACCCACTCGACGGACGACCACGAAGGTGACCCCTCAGGCGCATTTTGATTCTCTCATCGGGGGCATCGACATCTCCACGCCACTCAAGTTCAGCATCAAGACCTGTTTTGAACACGACGCGGTTTTGAACCACAAGAAGTTTGGGCTTGGACTCGTGAGCCGCGTTTTGGACGACAAGAAGATCGAGGTCACTTTCCAGGATGCGGTTCGGGTGCTTGTGCACGACCGCGGTTGAGTTCACGATGGATGATTCCCACGCCACGGACCTGTTTCTCACGCTGACCCCCGACAAGGTTCTTGAAGCCGTCGAGGCTGCGGGTCTCCGCTGCTCTCCCGTATGCTATCCGCTGAATTCCTTTGAGAATCGCGTGTATGAGGTGGAACTGGACGACGGCAGGCGTGTCGTGGGGAAGTTCTATCGACCCGGTCGCTGGACCGAGGCCCAGTTGCTCGAGGAGCATCGCTTCACATCCGAGCTGGAAGCGGCGGAGATTCCCGTGTGTCCGGTCCTCGAATTTCCGGGAGGAGGCACGCTTCGCCAGATCGATCACATTCATTATTGCCTCTTTGATCGCCGTGGAGGCCGCGCTCCTGATGAAGTCGATGAGAAGCGTGCGGAGCGTCTCGGGATGTTGGCCGCCCGAATGCACAACGTCGGAGCCGTCAAGGAAGCCGTAGATCGGATTCGGATGAACTCCGAGAGCTTCATCCACCAGAACCTCGCGTGGTTGAAGGAGCATTCGACCCTTCCACCCGAGTTCGAGCCGCGTTACATGACGGCGGCCAAAAGCATCGCAGCGTCAGTGGATGCAGGCATGGTGGGAGTTCCCACGCATCGGATTCACGGTGATTTCCATCTCGGCAATGTCATCGAGCGGGAAGGACTCTTTCACGTGCTTGATTTTGATGACTTCGTGACGGGGCCTGCGGTGCAGGATCTCTGGCTCGCGCTGCCGGGACGCGACCTGCATACCCGACGATTGCGGGAGACCTTCATTGCCGGCTATGAACAATTGCGTGCCTTCGACCGGAACTGGTTGCAGCTTGTGGAACCGCTTCGAGGTCTCCGGCAAATCCACTACAGCACATGGCTCGCACGGCGCTGGCACGACCCGGTCTTTCCGGTGACATGGCCGCATTTCGGGACGATCAACTACTGGATGGATGCAACTGCGGATCTCGAGGAGATCGTGGAGTTGATTGCGCGGGGGGCTCCGGCGGGTTCCTGGAATGCTCCTGAGACGCCTGCCGCAGAAGACGAGGAACTCACGAACGCGGATTTATTCTGGGACTGGGAGGAATGACGCTCCGGCGACGCCTCTGTGGACGTCGCCGAGGCGCGGGATTCATCGTCTTTCAGGGAGCCGTGGGGACGACAGCCGGAGCGATAGCCGGAGCGACAGCCGGAGCGGCCTGACCGGCGGCAGCCGCGGCACCGATGGCCTGAATGGCAGCGGCGGCATCCGGATCACCCGCGGGCTTCGGAGGCGCGCCACGCTTCAGAGTCAGTGCGCTTTTCTCGCCCTCTTTGGACAGCACGAGCTTGTCGCCAGTCAGCGTGATGTTGGCCTCTTCGACTTTGCCGGTCTTGTCCGTCACCGCGAGGACCCAGTTCTCTCCTTCCTGGCTCTTCACCGTGTAGGTGAGCTCTTCGGTCTTGCCCATGGCGTTCATGGAGAATTTGTCACTCTCGAAGCTGAACGTCATCGACCCGAGCATCTGCTCCATGATCTGAAGCTCCTGCGGGCTCATCTGCTTGAACTCCGGCTGGCTCTCCTTCAAGGACTTGAAGTCGACATGCCAGACTCCCAGGATTCCGCCTTCTTCCGTGGGGGCTTCCTTGGCTGCGGCCGGATCCGCTTTGGCGGGTGCGGCTGCCTCGGCGGCAGGGGCCTTGTCGGCGGCTGCGGCTTCTGCGGCGGGCGCGCTCTCTTCAGGCGCGGCAGCAGGGGCCTCTTCTTTCTTGCAGCCCACGGAAACCGCGAGCAGGGCAGTCATTGTCCAGATGGCGAGCTTCTTCATGATCATTCCTTTGAGTGGCCCGTCAGTGGGCGCTTTCTTGAGTTAGTTCCGGACCAGGGGGAGGGGGCCAGGACGGTTCTGTTCTTGAATGGTGATGCCTTTCTCGGTCCACATCACGTTGACGTCGGTAGCATTGCCCTTGGCGTCCGTGACCGAGATGACCGTCTTCTTGTCGACGTTCGAGGTGACGGTGTACTTCCGCGCCATGGTGCGGGGGCCATGTCCGTACACGAAGTCGGTCGCCGTGAATTCAAAGGTCAGGAGTCCCAGGGTCTTGAGCATCGTGCCCTGCTGGGCCTCCGGAAGCTGACTGTACATCGGAGAGGCTTTGAAGGCCTCCACATCCACGGACCATTTCCCGATGAGGGAGGGGCCAGCTTCAGCGTCCGTCGCTGCTGCGGAAGGCGCGGCTTCGGTCGGTGCGGCTTCGGCAGGTGCGGCTTCAGCGGGTGCGGCTTCGGCAGGCGCGGCTTCGGCAGGCGCGGCTTCGGCAGGTGCGGCTTCAGCGGCCTCGGGGGCCTCGGCTGGAGCGACATCGGTCTTTGCGGTGCATCCAACCATGACCATGAGGGCCGTCATGAGGCTTGCAGATACGAAAAAACGGGTCATCAGGTGTCTCCTTCTGGTCCTGCCAGGGGCGGCAGGAGTCGGCAAGGGTAGGGGGGGCGCTCTCGAACGTCAACCGCCTGTTTCAGGGGTTGGCCGTCGCCCGGAGGGAATGGCCATGTCGTGCTTCTTTTCGTGCCTCGGAGAAGAGAGGTCGTGGCCGCTGGTTGCGCGGCTCATTGAGGGGGATCGCGGAGGGCGAGGCGCTCCAGGACCCCATTGATGTATTCGTGTCGTTCGACCACATCCCAGCGTTGATCGAGGCTCTGGGGGAAGTCCTCGCTGGCGCGCATCTTCATGAGCCACATGCGAGATGCGCCCCGGGATTCGGCGATCGCGTCGATCGCCTGGACCTTGTCGACGCATTGGGACTCGCGACACAGCAATTCCAAAGCGTTTGTTCTGGGGGGAAGATAGTAGCGATAGCAATGGGCGTAGTCGAAGCTCGGGTGATAGAGCACGACGAGATCCGTGTCCGGATTGTGCTCGCGAGCGACGTGTTCGCTCATGTCCTTCCACTGCTCTCGATTCTGGGTCCCATAGACGCCCCATCCAAGCGCCAGGAGCGCCAGGGCGAACCACGCAACGGTGGCCGGCAGCTGGGTGCGTCGGGGAAGCCGGTGGATGGCAATCGCGATCAGAAGGCAGAGGGGCACGACCACCGAGAGCGCGCTCTTGTGATGAAGGATCGGCTGGATGAACTGGCTGAGCACGAAAGGGACACCGACGATGGCGGCGATCCAACCCCCCAGGAAAAAGATGGAGGAGCGTTCCCCGCGGAGGGCGGTGGAGGACGATCGCTCCTTCCCGGGATTCCGGAGGAGATGCACGGCAAGAAAGAGGAGAAGGGCGCCGGCGGTGACCGATAGAATCACCCCCCCCGTGTACTGCCGGAGAAACCAGGCGAGGGTTCCGAGCGTCGGTTGTGGAATCCAGAAACCCTCGCTGACGCGGGTCGTCTGGAGGAGGAGAGCGGGAAGCCAGGGAGCAAACAAGACCGCGATCGCTCCATTGGCGAGGAGCCAGCGTCGGTCGGTGAACTCCCCAGTCCGGTGGCGGACACGCAAAGCGATCCATGTCGCGCCCAGAAACGCGAGAAAGAGGATGCCAAACACATGGGTCCAGGCCAGCAGGGAACCCAGAAGGATGAAGCCCAGAAGAGGTCGCTTCCCTCCTTCCCGCAGGCATTGAATGAATGCCCAGGCAGCGCCCGTGCTGAGCAGGAGCAGGAGCGCGTAGCTCCGGGCCTCCTGGCTGTAGTAGACGGCGTGGCTGTTGACCGCGAAGAGGGCTGTGGCCAGCCAGGCAGTGCGCTCCTGCACGAGTTGACGGGCGAGGCCATGGACCGCGACGACAGCGAGCACCCCAAAGAGCACGGAGGGCGCCCGGAGCGCGATCTCGTCGGTTCCCATTCCAAGGCTCCATGCCCAGATGAGAACGGGGTAGAGAGGCGGGTGGACATCGTGGAAGATCAGATCGTTGAGGAGCGCGTCGAATTCGAGGTGCATCTGTCGCCAGATGCAGAACTCATCAAACCAGAATCCCTCTTCGCCCAGGAAGAGCACTCGGAGGCCCGTGGCGAGCACGAGGAGTGCCAGAAGG
>CAVOCR010000058.1:0-8239 GCA_963694245.1 Myxococcota bacterium | reverse complement strand
TCTTGTCTCCCAAGGCAATCGTACCCATGCAGGGGTTGGAATCCGGGATCTGCAGCCGATCCATTCTCTGACGCCGTGTGGACCCGGGTTCCTGTGGAGTCATAGGCGATGGCCTCTCCCTGGGATTCTGAGAGGGGGCCCCACGCGACCAGATGGGGTTCTGCGGTCAGGAGATCCATCATCGCGCTCTCTGGGAGCACGTGTTCGAAGGATCCCGTGTAGGTCCGGATGAGGACGCGGTCCGCCAGAGGATGGAGGTCTGCACCCGTGATCATGCGACCCAGTCCATCTTGAATGTCGACTCCGGGAGAGGCGAATGAGCCCATTTCCTGAAGAGTTTGAACCCCATCCATGCGGCGGGCGTCCCCGCGGAACAATCGGGCGTCTGCGGCGCCTGTTTTTTCGACCAGCCAGAATGTCTCTCCATTCGGTTCCACGAGCAGTGCCTCCGAGTCCACGGTCTCTCCTGGATATCGGAATCGGATGGAGGCGGCTTCCACGCTCCTTGTTCCTGTCGTGGAGTCTGGGGGAAGTTCGGGTTCGACCACCCGGTAGACGACGAGTTCTTCGCGATCGAGCAGATTGTTCCCCGTATCCGCGATCCAGAGACAGTCCGCATCCACATGCGGACACCGACTCCGTCCAATGTCTTCGAAATCCACCGCAATGACGCCTTCCAGAAGCACGGGAGAGGCAGGTGGCGCGTCCACGAATACGGGGTGGAGGAGAGCGGCGTCTCCCGAGTCGTTGTGCATCCACAGGAGGCCCGGTCGGGAATGGGATGCGACCATGCCCGACACCTCGGGAAGGGGGTGCAGGGCGAGGTTCATCTCAATTTTCGGCGCATCCCATCCGTGGATGCAGGTGGGAAGAACCTCGGGGGACGCGCTGTCTTCTGCCGAGATCTCGTCAGAGTTCGCTACGGTGTCATGGGTTCGGATCGTGTCCTCCTCCATCGAACGGACATCCTGGGCCGGAGGCGCAGTGATGCCGTCACTGCGTTCCGGGGGGGAACCCGTCCCGCAGCCTCCAGAGGCGAGGAAAATGAATGCCATCATCAGGAGGCGAGGGGTCATCAAGGCGATCCTGGCTAGAGTCCTGCCGAGGGTATCGGAAGGGGGAGGCCTCTGCATCTGGTTTCAAACGGCTCTTGAGGGAGATGGAAAATGTTCGGTGAACAGAGCATGCTCCGTGGTCATGCGAGTAGCACTGGCCACATGTCGTGAACTTCCCGGTTGGGAGAAAGATGATTTCCCCTTCCATGCCGCGCTCGAAGAGCTTGGAATTCATCATGAATCTCCCATATGGGATGACCCTTCCGTTGATTGGTCCACGTACGACGCAATCCTGATTCGGACCACCTGGGACTACATGGAGAAACAGGAAGCCTACGTTTCCTGGGCAGAGACCGTGGATGCAGATCGGCTCTTTTTCAATCCTGCGGAGGTCATCCGCTGGAACACGCACAAGTCCTATCTTCGGGAACTGGAAGAGGCTGGAGTCGCGCTCGCGCCCACCGAGTGGCTGTTCCGCGGGGCAACGGTCGACGTGGCGGAGATGCTCCAGAGGCGGGGGTGGGCGCGTGGTTTCATCAAGCCCATGGTCGGTGCATCGGCACGCGAGACCCTGCGGTTCGATGCCGACGCGGTGGGCATCGCGGAAGCCCAGGCTCATCTGGATCGGACCCTCGCGACTGAAGACATGATGGTTCAGCCCTATCTTGAACGGGTGGAGACGGAAGGAGAGATCAGCGCGATCTTCATCGATGGAGCCTTGAGCCACGCTGTGCAGAAGATCCCTGTGCCGGGAGATTACCGCGTGCAGGATGATTTCGGCGCGACCGATTTCCCCGTGGAGCTCACCGCGGAACGTTTGTCCGCGGCGACGGCGGCGCTTCAGGCGGCCGAGACACGATTCGCGCACCTGGGAGAGCACCCGCTTCTCTACGCCCGCGTGGATTTCCTCTTTGGGGATGCGGGGGAACTCCTGCTCACGGAACTCGAGCTGGTCGAGCCCTCTTTGTTCTTTCGCCACGGCCCGGCTGCGCCGGGAATGCTGGCGAATGCCTTGAAACGACGGATGCTGTCTGGCCCCTCATGAGGTGGGCGCTGGATGAATCCAGACGCGTAGGAGAACGCATGTTGTTGGGACGTTGGTGGATGTGTCTTGGATTGGCGATGGGCCTGGTAGGATGTGCGGATGATTCCGGGAATGAGCCCGCGGCGACGGAATCAGGAGCGGAGGAAGACACCTCCGGCGAGGAAACCGCCGGTGAGGAAACCTCCGGCGAGGAACCCTTTGTCCCGCCGGTGGAGCCAGGGAAACTCATTGAAATCGAGCCTGGCGGGGAGACGACCTGTTCCCGGGGCACTCCTTTCCGCTTCTTCGTGAATGGCGGGTCCAGCAACCGGGTCATCCTCGATTTTGGGGGCGGTGGAGCGTGCTGGGATTCGGTGACCTGTTCGGTCGCCGGTGCCATCTTTCAAGAGGAGGCGCCCAGTCTCGCGACGGTGCAGCTGGCGGTGGATGGCGGATTGCTGGGAGGCATCTACGACCGGACCGATGAGAACAATCCTTTCCTCGACTGGACCCTCGTGCATGTTCCCTATTGCACAGGAGATGTGCATTGGGGAGATGCCACGCACGAGTATGGCGAGGACCTGACCATTCATCACCGCGGTGCAGTCAATGCGAAAGCGGTTCTGGAGTGGGTGTATGCGAACTTCCCCCATCCGGAACAGGTGTTTGTCACGGGATGCAGCGCCGGCGCGTACGGCGCCATCATGCACTCCGCGTACATCGCAGAGCATTACGGGGAGGAGGTGTCGGTCACGGCGCTGGGAGACTCGGGAATCGGCGTGATCACGGACACCTTTTTCGCGGACAGCTTCCCCAATTGGAACGCCGAAGCGCAATTGCCGGACTGGATCGATGCGTTTCAGGGGATCGACATCAACGAAATGGACATCACGGATGTCTATTCGGGGATCGCGAATCATTATCCCACTCAGCGATTTGCGCATTACACCACCGCGTTCGACAGCAATCAGGAGTTCTACTACACGGCCATGGGCGGGGACGTGGAGGAGTGGAACACCACCGCCACCCAGTATCTCTCGCAGATTCGGGAGGAAGCGTCGAATTTCCGCTATTTCCTCGCTCCGGGGGAGATCCACTGCGCGGTGATCTACGACATCTTCTACGACACGGCGGTGGGCGACGTGACCCTGAATTCCTGGGTGCATGACCTCGTGTTTGGAGACTCTCTCCCCGACGATGCCGTATGTGAGGGCGAGGCGTGCGCGCAGGATGTTCTCTGCGACATCTGTGCGACTTCTGAGAGTCCGGGCATGTGGTGCGGGCACTGCGGGAATTGACCCGCGGGAAGCGCTACAAGGCCTCGGGGATCTCGTAGGATTCCAGGATGCAGTAGGAGAGGGTGAATTCGGGACAGTTGACGTAGACGGTGCACACCTCACCTGACGGACAGCCGCTCTCCACCGAGCAGTGTTCCTGGGGATAGCAGTGCACTGGGTTCTTGGCCTGATTGCATGCGTAGCCATTCGGGCAGACGGTTTCCTCCTCGCACAGTTTCACACAGCGTTTTTGACATCCATCCGTCAGGCAGTGGAGGCCCTCGCCACATTCGTCACTGGGCTCGTCACCGGTGTGCTGGGTACACAATGCCCCGAATTTTTGACCGAATTCGAGGATGGTTCCCTGGGTCTCGTCGCCACAGGCGCACACAAGAAGTGCAGCCACCAACAGGAATGTGAATTTCATGACAGGATCCCCCGCTCCCTGAAGTGTGAGTCGGTACAGCACCGTGTGCAAGCCCTCGCTTGTCTTCCCCGCCTCCTCATCCCGCAATGGAGGGGCGATTCGAATTCCGGGGGACGCTTTTTCAAGCCGTGAGCGTGTCTCCGCACTGGACGTCTCCACTCCCGAGAACCCGCGCGAGCGTTCCACGTCTCCCGTCGAGGCGTTTGAAGAATCCCTCTCCGAGCGTGTCCACAAAGGCACAGGGATCGCAGTCCATCGTCACCTCCAGTCGGGCCGAACCCGCGTGCAGGATGGTACCCGCCGGGAGTCCCGCGAGAACGACGCCGGACACCACGATGTTCTCTCGAAGCTGGCCGGGTTTGAGACCAAACTCCCGCAATGTTTCCATTTCGATCAAGAGCACTTGTCGTCTCTTGCGGCCCGCGTTGTGATCGCCGGCGATCCCCGCGTTCGCACGCATCCGGAGCTGATCTTGCGGTACCATGGGCTGGCCGCGTCCCGGTTTGATGAAGAGATGCTGGATGATGCCCTGCATTGGGTACTCTCAGATTGCGTGGTCGTGAATCGTGCCGTGTCATGCAGAGCGGTGCAAGAGGAGGTCTCATGAGCGTTGAGGACGCCCCCATTGATCCCCGACCCCGCGATGCCCGTCGTACAGCGTTTCGTCTGTATGCGGGCGTGGAGACGCCTCATCGGTTTTGTGGCATCGCGCTCGCGGAAACCTTTGGGAAACCCACGGCGGCCTATCAGAGCCTGCGAAAAGGGGGGCTCACCGGGTGTGGGGAGTGTGGCGCGGTGGTTGCTGGCCGGTTGCTGCTGGGTGAGTTTCTGGGGGACCCCGACCCAACGGGGGCGGTGACGAAGGAGCTTCGGGCGGCCATGGCCTCTTTTGAGGCCCTTCGTGTGGAGCGGATGGATCGCGGGGACGCACCGGGAGATGGCATCGTGTGCAATGAACTCACCGCTCCCTTCGATTCATTCGCCGGGCCCGCACGTCACGACTTCTGCACTCGAATTGCCGCGGTCATTGCAGAAATCGTGGCGGAAGCAGCCCTGGAACAGGGAGCGGATGTTCATGTGAATCACGATCCGTCGGATTCATCCGACTAGGACGCTTCGCCGCCCAGCCATTGGCGTCGGCCGAGAACTGCAATCATCCCAATCCCGGCCGCGGACACAATGGCGAGCGCATGCCACAGGGTGTGATCGAGGAGGGATATCGGGCAGTGCGCGTGGAGAACCCCCGCTCCTGTGATGGCGCCCATCGCTCCGAGACGGGCTCCGTCACGAAGGCTCACTCCCGCACGAATTCCGACGAAGGGCAGGGCGGAGAAGAGCGCCGTGGCTGTGCCCAGCGCCAGGCACGCGAGTCCTTGCTGCACCCATTGAGTGGCTGAATCACTGGGCTGAAATGCGCTGCTACCGCCTGCCGCGATGGCACCCAGCGCCATCGCGGCCACGCCGGCCATGAGGACGCCATACAACGCGCCAGCGGTCCACCGGCGTGTGATGCGCATTCCGACTGCGCCGGTCATCAGGAGGAAGAGCGTGGGAGCGACTACGCCAAGATCGGACGCCGCGTCCAGGGGCACTTTTCGGATCCCCGTGATGGACACAAGGGTCAGAAAGCTTGCGATTGAAACGGCGGCCCATCGCCATTCATCGGCCGGTAGGAAGGCGGTCAAGCGGCTCAAGAGTCCTTCCAATATTCGTCGTCGGTCGTCCGGCGGGAGGGGTTCTCGGGGGAGCGTCTCAATCACCTTTACGGCGTGTTTGAGAGACGGTTCGATGAATTCGTCACCGATTTCCAATGCCAGCAGTTCGCGCATTGCGTCCAGCCGTTCGGTCGAGAGCGAGACGGGCGCGGCCTCATCAAGCGCATCAAAGGCGGCGGTCATCGCACGCATCTCGGCGTCCGTTTCCACGGAGGTCTCTTCTTCGGCCCGAAAGAGCTCGTGAAGGGCTTCTTCGCGCGTGGGGTGCTCTGGTTTCAAGTCGGGACCTCCAGCGAGGTGGCAATGGCCTTGTACGCGCGATGAGCACGGACACGCGCCGCACCACTGGTGATGCCGAGGATTTCCGCGACCTCGTTCATCGAGAGCCCTTCAAATTTGTGGAGCAGGACGACACTTCGCTGTTCCTCCGGAAGATCCGCGAGCGCAGCCTCGATACGTTTTTCTGCGTGGGTCATCGACGGATTGGAAGGACCCGCAGCATGGGCGGGCAACTCACCATCGTGGGTGGGGTCGGCGGCGTTTCGCTTGCTCTGGCGCCATTCATCTCGCAATACGTTCTGCGCGATTCGAAACACCCAGGGCACGACAGGGGCGCCGACCTGAAATCGTCCACGGGCACGATGCACCTTGAGGAACGTGGCCTGGAGAAGATCCTCGGCGAGTACCCGGTTGCGGGTTGCGCGCACGAGGTACGCATACACTCGCGGGGAAAGCGTATTGAACAGCGCAGTGAACGCTTCACGGTTCCCTTCTACATACTCGGTCATCCAGCGGTTCAGTCCCGCTTCGTTTCCGTGTGCTGTTCCTGGATGTGACATGGTCGCAAGCATAGGACAGATCCTCCCGTATCTGAAGAGGACTACGTTGGCCGGAACAAAATGTTTCGGGTCGACATGAACTTTTCGCATCCCACGCGCCATCGGGCACGATGATGCGAGGAGACCTGCATGCCAACGTCGCCACTTCATCCCCCGATAACGCGGGGAAGCACTTTCACCCTTCCGCGAACACCGCGTGTCGCCCTTGCACCGCGGTACAGCGTCCTGGGGATGGGGAGGACGGGGATCTCCGTCGCTCGATTTCTGGCCTCGCGAGGAGTGGACGTCCTCGCGAGTGATTCAAGGACCTCTCTTGAACCCGCCACATTCGCGCTTCTCACGACGGCCGGGGTGGAACTCGCACTGGGTGGAAATCAAGTCCGAGAAGGCGATGTGGTCGTGATCTCTCCTGGAATTGCTCCGGGCACAAGGGCTTATCGGGATGCACACGCACGGGGTGCGGAGGTGATCAGCGAGCCGGAACTCTTCGCACGAATCTTCGACGGGCCGATCGTTGCGATCACGGGAACCGATGGGAAGAGCACGGTGACGACCTGGATTGAGCACCTCCTGAAACTTTCAGGTATCGGTGCGGTGGCCGGTGGCAATCTCGGGAACCCATTGATTGAGAATGTGGACGACGACGGGTTCGAGATGGGCGTTCTCGAGATCAGCGCATTTCAGCTCATCACCACACACTCGCTGGTTCCTGCAGTCGCCCTGGTCACGAATCTCTCGCCGGACCATCTCGACCATTTTGGAGGGGATGAGTCCGCATATGCCGCTGCAAAGCGCCGTCTTGTTGAATTGTGTACCCCCAGAACCACCTTGTTTCGCACGGATTCGGAACCTCAAATTCTGGGCTGGTCCAGGGAGGGAGGAGGGGTGTCCCATCGCTATGGAGGAATGGAGGGAAGCGGCGCCTGGTTTGAGGGCGATGGGCTCTGGCTCGCGACGGAAGAACACGGACCTGTCCATGTCGGCCGACGCAGTGACCTGCAGCTGGTGGGGATTCACAATGCCGTGAACGCAGTGGGGGCCGCCGGGGCAGCCTACGCCGCCGGTGCCGGAATCGAGGCGATCCGCGAGGGCCTCAGGAGCTATTCCGGGCTCCCCCATCGGTGCACAGTGGTGCGGACTCGGAGAGGCGTGCGGTGGATCAATGACTCCAAGGCCACCACACCGAACGCGACCGCGGCGGCGCTCACAGGCCTGGAGGTGCCCGTTGTGTTGATTGCTGGGGGAAGTGAAAAAGGACTCGACTATCGTGCGCTGGGAGTGCTGCTTCGACGACATGTTTCCCGGCTGCTCCTGATCGGGGAGACCGCCGATGCGTTGGAGCAATCGGTCGGCCCCCTTCATCCCGTGGAGCGCCTTCCGTCATTGGAGGCTGCCGTGGAGCGTGCAGCCACCCTCACAGTCGCGGGGGACATCGTGCTGCTCAGTCCCGCTTCGGCATCGTTCGACATGTTTGAGAGCTATGTCGCACGGGGGGAGCGATTTGAATCCCTTGTGTGCGCATTGCCCGAGTGAACGAATTCCAGGCGATGGGCTTCGTGAAGCATGGCGGCGACAAACTGGGGCGACGCCCCAGCTTCGGGATTCTCCTCGTCCGGATAATCAGCATTTCCGGCGACCACATGATGGTGAATGCGGTTCACAAGTCCATCCAGTTCGGCAAGGTCAACCCGGTGGAGGGTGAGTGGAATCACGCTCTGGAGATAGGAGCCGATGTGTCGTGTCGCCTCCGCATCGTCCATTTCGAGGCATTGCGGCCATTCCATTCGGATCAACGCGGTGGTTTGAATGGCATCCAGAAGAATATCCGGGAGGGGTCGGTTCTTGCGAATTTCTCCGGTGAACAGCAGCCGATTCTCGCAGGCCACAAAGACATGAAATGTG
>CAVOCR010000057.1:0-8261 GCA_963694245.1 Myxococcota bacterium | reverse complement strand
GCTTCGTCGACGACCTCTCCCACGGTGCTCCCCTTCGTCACAAGCGGAAGAAAGGACTCGGCACCCAGCCTCAAATCCAACCAGTCCGTGGCCCGAACCTCCAGGCCCACCGGGACAGAAACGGTCAACTGAGTCCAGTCTCCATTCAGAACCCGAGAGGCGTTGTCGGTGGTGAACACCTCCGACACAAAGGGGTGGTCGAAGGGGGGATTCACATGATTGTACTGGGTCGTCGACGTGCTGGGATGCTCGGTATAATGAAGATTCATCAGAAAGAGATGGGTGTTCACGCCCAGCGCGAACGTTCCCCAGTCTTCCAACGTCCAGACTGCCCCGACGCGCAGGGGGATGTGGGTGATCGAGGCGTCCATTTCCGACGATCGAAGAATGCGAATGCTCTCATCGTAGCCCGTGGACACATCCCCTTCGAACACGCTCAAGGTGTCCAGAGTCTCCCGCTCAACCCGTGGGTTCAGCTGCAGCAATTCGTATCCCAGAGCCGCGCTGACGGAGAACTCCGGCGTGAATCGGTAGGCTCCACGCACGTGAAATTGAATGGCATTCGCATGGATGTCGAAATCATCCGGATCGGCAAACGGAGTCGCTGTATCCAGCGTATCGCCGAGGCTGGTCCCCCCGAGCAACGCGTCGAGCTCCCCCAGTCCCAGTGGAATGCGAGAAGGCGCGAAGCCAGTCACCACCTCTCCGATGAGGGACTCATCGAGGGAAGCATAGCGGACGCCCACGACTCCACCCGCCGCCCAGTTGTTCTCAAAGCGTGCGCCCTGACTCGAATCCGTCGTGCGCGCGAAAGCAACGGGGGCCTGTCCATTCGCGCTGACAGAATCCACGCTGGAGGACTTCTGGCCCAGGGCCACCGAGCCCGCGAAAGACTCGAACATCCCCGTGATCCCAATGGAGACCGTCTGCGCGATGCGAACACTCACCGGCACCAGGATGGCGGTGTCCGTCATGCTCACATCCAGATGCTCCTTCTGAATCGAATCCGTCTCCAACACCGAGGTCAACCCCACCCCCTCGGTCCCCGTGAATCCTGAGCCCGGCACCGAGATCTCCGATTGAAGTCGCAAATCGCCGTATTCGACAAACACCCCAAAACCGAAGGATTGATCCACGTTCACCCAGGTTCCGCCCAGGAGCATGTTGCCCGTGAGATCCACCCGCGTGTCGTCCGTCGCGCTCAGGAAACTCGTGCTTCCATGATCGTCGATGTTGCTTAAATTCGTGTAGAGGCTGAGGCCCTGCTGCTCCACGAGCGTCGCGGGGTTGTTGAACATGTCAGTGAACGGATCGTCCACAAGCCAGCTCAGGCCCGTTCCCATTCCACGCAGTCGAAACGACGAGCGCTCGAAGGCCTCGGCCGTGGGCAGAAGCACACAGAGACAGACGACTCCCACCAGCCAGCCTACACCTTGTCGGTTCTTCACGTCCGCCTCCCCTGGCGCCCGGCCCCGAACCGCCCATTGGGCTGAATTCCTGAGCATCATTCATGGGTTCGCTTTCGATACTGGTCTCCCCTCTGGAGGGTGTCAACAACGGGGGAACGTCAGAGACTCAGCAAAGCGGGCGATCCTGCCACGCATGCGGCGATTCCCTGCGCTTCGATCGCGATCTCGCGAAGCGCGCCCGTCGGGGGATTGCGAAATCCGATGAAGAAGAGACCGTCCTCGCCGCCATCCGCTCCAAAACGCGTGGGAAGCCCCCGTGCGTTCAAGCGCTCGTCGCCGTCCGGGAGCAACGCCGAAAGGCCCGAGCGATACCCCGTGGCCAGAACGACCGCATCGAACTCCTCGCTTGCGGCATCCGTGAAATGAACCCGCGGTCCTTCGAAGCGTTCGACCCCCCGATGCACCGCGATCTCGCCCGCCTTGATGGACTTCAATGTCCCGATATCGAGCATTGGAACGCGGCCGCGGGTCCAGATCATGTGATTCGGCCCCTCCTCGGGGCGATCGATCCCGTATCTGCTCAAATCTCCGACCAGAAGTCGAAGCAGCCCCTTCGCGAGGAAATCGGCGACGCTCACGGGCAATGCGCTCAATCGAATGCTGCTGATCTGGCTCGGGAAGAGTCCCCACACGTCCCGAGGCGTGACCCAGAGGGGGGATCGCACGACGAGCGCAGTCGTCGCTCCGGCCTCGTGGAGATCCAGGGCGATCTCCGCCCCCGAGTTCCCGCACCCGACCACAAGGACACGCTGACCTGTGAAATCGCTCCCGGATTTGAATTCACTGGAGTGCAGCACAGTTCCGGGGAATTCCTCCTGACCCGGCCAATCGGGACGATTCGGAACCCGATTGTATCCTGTCGCCATCACGACATGAGGCGACCGAAACGTCCCCCCGTCCGTATGCACCGCCCAGCCCCGCTTCCCTCGCTCGAGCGACTCGACCGTCACCCCATGCCGCGGGCGAATTTCAAAATGAGCCGCATAGTCCTCGAAATAGGCGACGACCTCATCCCGGGAGGGATACCGCGGGACATGCGCATCGAATCCCCGAAAAGGGAGACCCGAATGCTTCTTGACCGTATGCAGATGCAATCGCGTGTAATGGCGACGCCAGGAAGAGCCCACGGCATCGCTGCGCTCCAACACGAGGGGCTCCACTCCCGCCTCTTTCAGACAGGCAGCGGTGGCCAGTCCAGCCGGTCCCGCGCCCACAATGATGCAGGGGACCTCCTGCGCTTGAACGGAGCTCATGGAGCTATTGCGCCAGAATGTCAGCGCCCTCGGCCTCAAAATAGAAGAGCGCGCTGAACGCGTCGTTCACATTGTCGCCATTGGTGTCCATGTCGGCGCTCGACCCGAGAACGGGGAGCATGATCGAGCAGAAGTCGATCAGGTATGCGCAGAGATCATCCACCTCACACGCCGATGCATCCGCCCCAGCCGGACAGGCTGCTGCAGACAATCCCGCGTTCAAGCTGATCGCCGGATGGGACACATCCACACAGGAGCAGGGCTCACTCGCGAGATAATCATTCGCCCAGTTGAGGAGACTGCTCGCAAGCACGACTCCCTGAAGGATGCCGTCTGTGACCGTGACTCCCACATCATCCACACCCAGATTTCCCGACGCTGAAGTGGCGAGCATGGCGAGGGATACCGGGGTCTCTGCAAAAGGAAAGTCAAACGTGACATCGAGCTTTCCTGTCGACAGCACGCCAGCAGAAGTGGAGGCCTCCGGGAACACGAAAGCAGGATTCCCCTGTGCGTCCAGAACGATCGGATCCGCAACCAGCTGCTCGCCTTCCCAATGCATGGTGAGAAAGGAGAGCTGAGGATTGGGAGCATTGGTGACGTCGGTCCCGTACTGTTCCCACCAGAGGCCCAGCCCAAGGGAACCCTCTTCGATGGCGGCAGCGAGTGACTCGTTCATGGGAGTCGAATCCGTCAACGCGGTGATGGTCGCGTACATCGGCCCCAGCGCATTGTTCGGCTGACCGTCTCCATCCAGATCCGGACCCACGTTCGGATCACTCTCCACCGTGATCTGCACCACATGACTCCCGAGCCGACCGCCCGTCTCGCCTCCAGTCTCGCCTCCGGTCTCGCCTCCGGTCTCGCCTCCGGTCTCGCCTCCGGTCTCGCCTCCGGTCTCGCCTCCGGTCTCGCCTCCGGTGAACGAACTCGCGACACACTCGGCGCCATTCAGCCCCTCCGCGCAGACCAGATTCTCACCCGGACACGCGTTCGGAACGCCCCATGAACCCTCCGGTTGACACTGAATCACGAGTTCACCCGTACAAGCGGTCGCTCCGGGAGCACAGGCCATGGCCCCCCCTTCCGTCGTCGCCGTGGACGTGCCTTCATCGCCTCCACACGCCGCCAGGAACCATGAGAGGGAAAGAACCAGAAAGACGGATGCGGATGACTTCATGAATGACTCCTGAAAGAGGAAGTACAGAAACTGACTGAACTTCAGGCTGCAGTGGTTGGGTAATGAAACCCATTGCCAGTGTCAAGAAGACGCTCTCCCTCCGCCGATCAGTACACGAGTCTTCATCCATCGGACATGAAAAGAGAACGCTGCATGAGTTCGGCGATCAACCCTTGGACACCGGACGTTGTGACCCGCTAAACTGCCGCGACTCATCCAACGAGGTAGTTCATGCGATTTGTCTTCATTTCCCTTCTCCTTTCGACGCTTCCCCTCCTGGGAGCCTGCTCGGACGATGCTTCCACTGGCGCCCCCTTCTCCGAAGGCGGCGGCGAGGAATGCGCACCGGGGACTGCCGCATGCGCCAATTCGCTGATCGTTCTCTGTCTCCCTGACGGCACCTGGGGATCTCCGGAGGCCTGCCACAACCCCGACCACACGTGCATCTCGATTGAGAGCGGCGCGGGATGCGCCGAGTCCGCTGGAACTGGAAAGGAGACAGGAGACGAGAGCGGGGATGAAACGGGACTGGAGACAGGCGAAGGAACAGGAACTGCGACCAGCGAGGAAACCGGAGAGGAAACCGGAGACGAGACCGGAGAGGAAACCGGAGAAACTCCCGAGTGCGTGACCGCCGCGGACTGTGACGACGGAGATGCCTGTACCGCCGATCTCTGTGAACCGACAGGGTGCACCCACTCCTTCAACAACGCCCCCTGCGATGACAAGGACAGCTGCACCAGCTCCGACGCATGCGTCGAGGGCAACTGCCAGGGGATCGCGCTCGACTGCGACGACGGCATCGTGTGCACAAACGACTATTGCTTCCAGGGAAGCTGCTCCAACTCGGTGAAAGAACAAACGGAGTGTGAGTTGACGATCGTGGTGACCACTCCCGCCCGAGCGGCGACCGTGGTCGGCTCCCCGGCCATCACGATCATCGGAACGGTCCAATCCCCCGTGGGCGGCCCCGTGAACCTCACCCTGAACGGTGAAACCGTGCCGATCGGATTCGAAGGGGGTGACTTCGAGGTGGACTGGACAGCCAAAGGCGGACTGAACGTGCTCGACTTTGAGGCCTCCAATGCCCATGGCCAGACCCGCGACCACGTGCAGTCCTTCCTATGGGGAGATGCCGTGACGCCTCCCGGGACACCCACGAACGTCTCCTTCATCGACACGATGGGGGGAGTCTGGCTCCGGGACGACATCTATGATGACGACAACACAAACACCCTGGATGACCTCGCCTCACTCGTTCACGTTCTGCTCGAGGATCTCGATCTGGTCGAATTGATGCCCCATCCCCTCCTCCCCGCCGGCGAGGGTCCCTCCTCCTTTGGATGCGACTGGGAAATCGACCTTCCCAACGGGGAGCCCCTCAACGATCCCCCCCATTACGCTGTTGAATCCGTGGATGTGACCCCACAGGCGGGTGGCATCGCGCTCTCCGTGGTCCTGTCCAGTCTTCAGTTCCATGTGACAGCGATCGATGATGACAACACCATCGATTACTGCCCGAATGCCATCGGCCCCGTGTACGCGGACTACACCTACCTCGACGCCGACATCGGATTGGGCGTGAGCGCTCAGGGAGCCCCCCAGCTGACCCTCAACGCCATCGAGGTCGAAATCGAGGGAATCGAAGTCGCGTTGACGGGAGGCACCGGAAGCTATTTCAACTGGCTGATCAACTGGCTGGACGGAACACTCTCCAACAGCATCGAAGAGAGCCTGGAGACTTCGGTCCCCGCCATCCTGCTTCCACTCCTCGACGGAGTGCTGACCGAATTCACATCCTTCGGATTTGATTTCCCCGTGCCCTCTGTCCTCGGAAACACGCCCATAACGCTCACGTTCGAGACGCGGCTCTCCGAGGTGAACGTGAACTCCCAGGGAAGCATCATGATGCTGGACGCAGGATTCGCGGCCCCCAAGGGCGTGACCCACGACTCTCCGGGAACCATTTCCTGGGCGAACGATTGCAGCGCAGAGGAAATCGAGGTGTTCACCCCGGGAACCACGCGGACCATCGCGGGTTCACCGCTCCCCCTCAAAGAGTTCCCCATCGAAATCTGGCTTCAGAGCACCCTCCTCAACCAGGGGGCTTTCGCAGCCTGGTGGTCCGGCTTCTTGAATCTGACGCTGGACCAGTCGGTACTCGGCCCCTTTGTCAGCCCACTCGGCATCTCAAACGTAGTCATGACGGCGGATCCCTCCCTTCCTCCAGTCATTCGCGCTTGCAGCTCAGACGGTTTGACGGAGATTCAAGTCGGGGACGTCCGCCTGAACGGCACCTTCGACTTCAACGGAATCCCCTCCAGCCTCGACATCTACGCAACCATTCGAGCGACTCTGCTGCTCCAGATCATCCCGGGACCCAACGGAAAAGGGCAGCTGAGCTTCCAAATGGGTGAAATCCTCGCCATCCAGAGCCATGTCAATTCCATCTCAAGCGACCTCGGCGACATTGGCGCTTCCCTGATCGAAACGCTGATCTCCGACGTGATGGTGCAGTTCCTGACCAGCGATCTGCTGACCCAGCTCGCTGCCGCCATCCCGCTCCCGGTCGTCGACATCGGCGCCTATGTCCCGGGAATCCCTCTCGGAACGGAGCTCTCGTTTGATCCCGAAATTCTGGGCATCGAAGGCGACCACCTCTATCTCGGCGGGGACGTCTACCAACCCTGATCCCGGGCATGTTCCAACCGCTCCGCACCCTGGAGCAAAATCCCCGTGGCAGCCCATGAACACGGGATTCCATGAACCTCCTCATGGCGGAATACCGCCGATTTCCGGTGACATTCCAAACCCACGCTTCTTTTCAAGCAGAAGCGATTGTGCTACCGCTGACCCACGTCACGATCGACGGCAGAGCGCCATGCGTCATGGAGACGCACGCACTCACCGCCATCCCGCGGACACGAGACCGCGGGATGAAGGAGTATCCTCATGGACGGGCTGATCCGACTCGCGAAATCCTCCATTGGAGCCAAGGCGGTGATGGCCATCACCGGAGTGGCCCTGCTGGGTTTTGTCGTAGTCCACCTGACCGGAAATCTGCTCATCTTCTCAGGTGAGGAGGCTCTCAACGAATACGCTGCCTGGCTTCACAGCCTGGGCAACCTCCTGAACGTCGCTCGAGCCGGTCTGCTGGCCGCAGTACTGCTGCACATCGCGTCCGCATTTCGACTGACCCAGCTCAATCGCAAGGCGCGCCCCGTGAGCTATCGCATGACGGCACCGGAGGTCAGCAACTACGCGACCCGGACGATGGCGTGGAGTGGAACCATCGTCCTCGCCTTCATCCTTTTCCATCTTGCCCATTTCACCTACGGAATCGTGCAACCAGAGGTCTTCGCCTGGGCCAATCCCGACTCACCCAACGTGTACGGAATGGTCATCGCCGGATTTCAATCCGTACCCATCGCAGCCTCGTACATTCTCGCCATCGCCCTTCTCGGGATGCACCTGAGTCACGGCGTGACGAGCATGTTCCAGAGTCTCGGTGCTCGCCACCCGCGCTACGATGCGACCCTCGCGAAGATCGGTCCCACATTCGCAGCGCTCTATGTTCTCGCCAACATCTCCATGCCGGTGGCCGTGCTCGCCGGCTGGATCGCTTAAAGAGGGGAAGGTCCGATGGTTCTCAAGTCCAACGCCCCGACCGGAGATCTCACTACTTCATGGGACAGGCATCGCTTTGACATGAAGCTGGTCAACCCGTCCAACAAACGAAAGCATCGCCTCATCGTGGTGGGCTCCGGTCTCGCTGGAGCATCCGCCGCGGCGACACTCTCCGAGCTCGGTTATCCCGTCGACTGTTTCTGCTTCCAGGACAGTCCACGCCGCGCGCATTCGATCGCGGCCCAGGGGGGAATCAACGCCGCCAAGAATTATCAAAACGATGGCGACAGCGTGTACCGCCTCTTCTACGACACGGTCAAAGGCGGCGACTTCCGCTCCCGGGAGGAGAATGTCTACCGCCTGGCGCAGATGAGCGTGAACATCATCGACCAGTGTGCAGCCCAGGGCGTGCCCTTCGCTCGGGAATACGGCGGAAACCTCGCCAATCGCTCCTTCGGTGGAGCGCAGGTCTCCCGCACATTCTATGCCCGCGGGCAGACCGGACAGCAGCTGCTGCTGGGCGCCTACTCCGCGCTGAACAAGCAGATTGAATCGGGGGGCGTCACGATGCACACCCGAACCGAGATGCTCGACATCGTGGTCATTGACGGGAAAGCACGCGGAATCGTCACCCGAAACCTCATCACGGGTGAAATCAAGAGCCATGTCGCCGACGCGGTGATTCTGGCGACCGGCGGATATGGAAACGTGTTCTACCTCTCGACCAACGCG
>CAVOCR010000056.1:0-8314 GCA_963694245.1 Myxococcota bacterium | reverse complement strand
GATCAATTCCACGCGACGATTGCGGCCCCAGCAGGACTCGCCCGAATCGGTGCACACGGGGCGCTCCTCTCCGTAGCTGACAGTCCGCATGCCGACGCTCACACCGAGCTTGGTCAGGTACTTGCTCGCCATCCGCGCACGACGCTCGCCCAACGCCATGTTGTACTCGTCGGTTCCGCGATCATCGCAGTTGCCTTCGACAGCGACGGACTGACCACGCTTCGCGAGGCAGTTCACGTTCGACTCGAGAGCCGAGCGCGCGTCCCGTCGAAGCAGGGCCTCATTGAAGTCGAAGTAGGCGGTCTCCAACGTACATGCGACCACGCACCGTCCTTCCACACAGGCCTTGTCCGGAGGACACTGGGAACCGTTGGTGCATTCCACATCGGGAACACACTGTCCGGTGCGGCAGATCTGGCCGGCAGGACAGTACTTGCTCGGGCCCTCGCCGAGACAGCTGACACACTGGCCAACCGCGGCATCCGGAGAGGCCTTGCTGCAGGCTCCCCCCCGACAATCCAGGTCCGAAACGCAACATCCAGGGGCCATCTCGCATGAATTGCTCGACCCACAGGCCATGCATGCGTTCTTGGCATTGCAATGAGTGTCGTCGGCGCATTGGCGACACAGATTGTTCACACAGTACTGGCCCTGCTCCTCGCAATGACTGTCATCATTGCAATTGGGGTACTTGGGGCCACACCCGATCATCAGGGCTGCGAGAAGAAGTCCGCCCATCAGGGCTGTAAAGTGCTTGGCACACATGAGATTCATCCTCCAAGTGCCCCGTTTCGGGACACACGCTCGACCCCTCTCAGGGGCCCGCGCGGGTGTAATCAACCGGTGATCGCGGGGTGCGAATCGGGCCGACGCTAAGACATTCCCAGCGAAGTTGTCAAGTCACACCGAGGGCTTCCAACGGAAACTCAACTCCGTCGGATCGCGGAGTCGCGGACCAGATATCTCCCGTTGACGGGTTCGCTCAAATGATCCACGCTCCACGCATTGCTGACATCGGTCGTTCTTCCACCGATCTCCGAGGCTGTCTGTGGTCCGTCTGCTGCCCGATCCCACGCTCTCCCGTGTCGTCGCTCGACTTGCAGCGCCAGTGATGCTGGGGATGCTCACGCAGACCGCGCTGAACCTCGTGGACACGATCATGGTGGGCCGCCTCCCGGCCAACTACTCCATCGCGGGTCAGGGAGCGATCGGCTACTCCCTGATTCTGCTCTGGGGCCTCGGGGGATTTCTCAGCGCCATTCAAGTGGGAACCCAGGCGATCACCGCGCGACGCTTCGGCGAGGAACGCCCCACAAAAAGCGGGGAGGCACTCACCAACTCGCTTCTCATCGCGCTGACATGCGGAACAGTGGTCTCGCTGGCGGCGTGGGCCTCGATGGACGTCATCTTCCCTCTCTTCGACTCCAATCCACGGGTGGTGGCGCTCGGCAGCGACTACGCCAGCTGGCGAATGCTTGGAATCGTCGCGATGGTCGCCACTGCGAGTTACAAGGCGTTCTTTGACGGCATCGGAAGCACCCATGTGCACATGATCGCCGCCATCGTGATGAACATCGTGAACCTGCTCCTCAACTGGGGCCTGATCTTTGGGGCGGGCCCCTTCCCACAGCTCTACGTCACAGGCGCCGGGATCGGTTCGATGATCAGCACCTGGGTCGGTTTCCTGGTGATCATGGGATGGAGCCTTCTCCCCCGATTCCGAACCACATTCCTGTATTACCGAATCTCCAACTTCAACCCGAGAATCCTCTGGGACATCGCGCGCATCAGCGTGCCCGGCGGACTCGCGACCGTCTTTGTCATGAGCGGATTCGCGCTCTTCATCAAGATCGTCGGAATGCTCGACCTCCGCACCTCCGCCGAGAACCTTCAGGCCATCTCCTTGCTCTACACCGCCGATCATCATGGCAGCCTCCAGCTTCTCTCGAACTCCGCGCTCTTCGTGGACCCCATGGTCCACGCGATGGCCCACCGCCCCCCCTATTTCACCTCCGCCACGAAGATCATCATGGACACCATGAGCGTGTCCTTCATGTCGATGATCGCGCTCGGAACAGCCACAGCGACCCTGGTGGGACAACGGCTCGGAGCCAATGAACCCCATATGGCGACCCGCTACGGATGGACTTCCGTTCATCTCGGATGCATCGCCATGTCCTTCTTTGCGCTGGCGGGAATCTCCGCACCCGAAACCTTCATTGGAATCTTCAATCCCAATCCAGACGTGATCGCAGCCGGGCGAACATCCCTTCAAATCATGGCGGGATGCTCCTTGTTCATCGTCATCGGGATCGTGTTCGCTCAGGCTCTGTTTGGGGCGGGATACTCCCGCTATGTGATGTGGGTCGAAGCGCTCCTGCACGCCATCTGCCTCGTTCCATTCAGCTACATCGCCGCGATGGTGCTGGATCTCGGACTGGTTGGAATCTGGTCCTCCGCGGGGATCTACATCATCCTCCTCGCCCTGGCGATGGCCTGGAAGTTTCATGAAGGGGACTGGAAAAACACCGTTCTCTAGTGCAGCTCCGGTGACAGCACCCCACCTCTGGGTGTAGAGGTGAATGAAGCATGCACGTCGAAAGACCTGCTGGACTGAGGAGAGATCCACATGACCGCTCAAGTCGCCATCTTTGGAGCCACCGGCTATGGAGGCGCGGAGCTTCTCCGGAACCTCCTCGTCCATCCCCACGTCAACGTGGCACGTGCCGTGGCCATCGACCACGTCGGTGAACCCCTCGGCACCATTCATCCCACGCTCGCCGGCACGACCGACCTCGTGATTGAGAAGATGAGTGCACGGGATGCAGCCAGGGGAATGGACGCCATCTTCTTCGCGCTCCCCCACAAGACCAGCGCCGAAATCATCATGGAGCTCTTCGACCAGGACGTCCGCATTCTGGATCTTTCCGGAGACTTCCGTCTTCAGAACCCCGAAGACTACACGCGGTTCTACAGCGCAGGACACCCCTGCCCGGAGGCCAGCGCCTCATTCGTCTATGGTCTCCCCGAGCTCCAACGGGACGCCATCCGAGGCGCCCGACGCATCGCCTCACCCGGCTGTTTCGCCACCAACATCACGCTCGGACTCCTTCCTGCCGCACGAGCGGGATGGCTCAATGGGCCGGCAAAGGTCGTGGCCATGACGGGTTCCAGTGGATCGGGAGCGCAGGCCCGCCCCACCACACACCATCCGTTGCGCGCCAGAAACCTCCGAACCTACCTGCCGCTGACGCATCAACACGCCCCTGAAATCGAGCAGACCCTTCGGAGCGCTGGCGCGCTGGGGGATTTCGCCCTTCAGTTCGTGCCCGTCTCTGCGCCTCTGGTGCGGGGGATCTTCTCCACGGCGTTCATCGACGTGCCTGAAGCCGTGGAGGAAAGCGCCATCGAAGCCGCCTTCCAGGAATGCTATGCGGACGAGCCCTTTGTTCGCGTGGTCCAGGATCGCAAGCCAGAAGTGAATGCGGTGGCAGGAAGCATGTTCGCAGAGGTCGGGTGGCATCTGGACGAACATGCCCGAGACGGTCGACGAACCCTCGTCTGCTTCAGCGCCCTCGACAATCTCGTGAAAGGGGGGGCGGGACAGGCTGTGCAGAGTTTCAACGTGATGATGGGATGGCCCGACACGACGGGAATCGATCGCCCCGCTCTCTGGCCCTGATGCACTGACGGAGATGTCATGAGCAACCCCTCATCGTCCCATTTTCAAGATTCAGCGCCCTCCATCGTCGTCAAGATCGGTGGAGAAGCGGCCGGAAACCAGGAGGTGCTGGACGCCATCCTGCAGGATATTGCGGGCCTCATGTCCGAGGGGGCCCGCGTCATTCTACTCCATGGAGGCGGTCCTCAGGCGACCGCACTCGCTCAGCGCCTCGACGTTCCCCGTGACATCGTGGGAGGACGCCGGATCACGAATGCGGAGACCCTGGAGATCATGAAAATGACACTCGGAGGAACGGTTCGTGTGGACATTCTCGCGCGATGCCGCGCCCATGGAATCCCAGCGGTTGGACTCGATGGCATCGCCGATGACGTGATCCAGGCGCGGAAACGCCCCCCCCGAATGGTCTCTGGCGGGGGAGATGAGCCCATCGACTTTGGCGAGGTCGGGGACATCGTCGCCATCGGAACCCGACTCATCCACCTGCTCACAACCGCGGGGCACCTTCCGATCCTCAACTCGCTGGGATCCGACGAACACGGACGCGTCCTCAACATCAACGCGGACATCGCTGCGACCCGAATGGCGGCGGCCATCGGAGCCCATCATCTCTTCCTGCTCACGGGAGCGCCAGGAGTCCTCCGCGATCCAGCCGATCCCACGACGCGCTATCCCCGACTCACCATCGAGGACGCACGGGAGGCCATCGCATCCGGCGTGATTCAGGGGGGCATGATTCCCAAACTGGAAGAAAGTTTCGTCGCATTGAACGCAGGGGTGAGCGCAGTTCACATCCTCGCAGCCGACGCGCCCAACGGTCTCCAACGCTCCGTACAAGCCGCCGGAGATCCCACGCTCAGCGCTCCCGGAACCACCCTCACGGTGTGATTTCCGGTCTCAGCGCGTGACCTTGAAACGAGAGTTGTGGAAGTACTCCTGGGACTTCTCCTCCCATTTCTCAAACGCATGGGTGCATTCAAACTGATGACCAAAGGCCTCCGCGGTCTCTCCCTCGGAGATCCGCAGGGAGACGTTCTCGTCCTTCAAGAACACCGTGACATGCGCCCATGCCTGGCGACTCTCACCGAACGTCACCCACTCAGATCGGTCCAGACGAATGACAAGCTCTCCCCCCTTGAGCTTCCACGGCTTCGGATAGGGAAGTTCGAATTCCTCGTTCAACGAGAACCACCCCCCGTTCCATGCTTCCTGCTTCACCTCTTTGGCCGACTCGACGGGGGCCGGATTCTTCAAGGCCTCCATCTCATTGGGGGCGATCACCCGAGTCCCTCCACACGCCGACACTCCGAACATCAAACTCACACACACAAGCCCTGCGACAAACCACCTCATTCCATCCTCCTGAGGATCCGTGGACACGGCGCTCCTCGATCTCATGGATCCACCCCTGGATCCGAACAATTTCCACCGCACGAAAGTTCACATGCCGCGACGCATAGAGCCGACCAGCCCTCGACACAGCACCCGGGAACCTCCGCGCAGACACACGCTTCACACGCACAGTCATTGCACCCGGGCTCAGGGTTCACCTGGCATCCACTGCAATTGGTCCCACAGGCATCACAGGCGGCCACGCATGACGCGTCCCAGGCGACCTCGCAGCAGCCGGGATCCGCTTCACAGACACAGGCTTCGCATCCGCACCCGGTGCACCCACCTGACCCACCGAGTGAACATCCCGAGCAGGTCTGGCCGCAGTCTTCACACAACGACACGCATTCCGACCCCCATGCCACATCGCAACAAGTCGGATCCGCTGCGCACACGCAGGACTCACACGCACATCCGGCACATCCCGGTCCTGCGACTGCAGCACACCCATCCGAACAGCTCCCACAATCCCCGGGGCATGTCAGACAATCTTCTCCAAGAACCGGATCACACGCCCCGTTCCCACAGGGGTCCTCGCACCCTCCCCCGCATGCCCCGCACAACGCCGTGCATCCCACGGTCCACTCTTCGGTGCAGCAGCTCGGGCTCTCGGCGCACACGCACTCCTCACACCCGCAGCCGGGGCATCCCGACAACGCGCCCGCTTCGCATCCATCGCAGGTTTGACCACACGTGGTGCACAAGGCGGTGCAATCCGCTGACCAGGAGTCCGTACAGCATTCAGGGATCTGCGCACACACGCACTCCTCACAAGCGCAGCCCCCGCAGGTCGGGAAGGGCTGAGAATCGCACCCCGTGGAGCACTGCCCACAATCGAGGGAACACGATGCGCACGTCTCTCCCTTGGTGGTCTGACACGTCCCATTTCCGCACTGGGCGGGACAGATGTCCTCGCCTCCGAAGCACTCGCCTTCGATGCAATGCTCACCCGAGGTGCAGGCATTCCCGTCATCACAAGGTCCCCCGGCGAGCGCCAGAAAGAGACAGCCGACGTCCGGATCACAATCATTCGTGGTGCAGGGATTCCCGTCGTTGCATTCGAGTTCCCCATCCAGAGAGGCGAGGACACAGAAGCCTCCCGAGCAGGCGGTGACAACCGTACAGACATTGCCATCTTCACAGGGATTGCCCTCATTCGCGCTCGTGAGCAGGCAATTCCCGGTGCCGACATTGCAGACGCGCTCCTCGCACTCTCCTGTATTCTCCTGCGAGCAGTCCGTGTTGTCGCGGCAGGGCCCCAGGACGATGACGACCTCTGTATCCACGAGGTTCCCATCTGCCTCTTCGCCCCCTTCTGTCGTGGCGTCCGAGGGCGCCACGACGTCGAGTTGCGCACCCGTGTCCGGTACTTCCGCTCCCCCTCCAGGGCAGCCTGGAAGAAACCCGAGCGCCGCGATGAACATCATTTCTGGGAATCGCCTCGACATGACCGACAGGGTGCCCACGGACCGCCCCCGACGCAAGGTCTGGTTCCACGCATCCAGGACCACCAGGGGTCGACATCGGTCCCGAAGTCGCGGTATGACCGAGCATGGAGGCCTCCTCGAAATGCGTACGATTCTCCTCATCAGTCTGTCTTTCCTGCTGAACGTCGTCAGCGGTTGCACCGGTTCTTCTGGAAGCGCCACGCAGGCACACAATCCCGACGCCATTGCTCCAGAAAGCTGCCCTTCGAACTGCGCGGACATCCCGGCGGGCGGACTCTGCATTGGAGACTGGGCGGTGACGTGTGGAGACGACCTGGGCGTGTGCACCGATTGCAGTCTCACGAATCAGACATGCGTTCACAACGAGGTGCTGGCCAGCACCTCGTGTGAAGACCCGAACTTCGACAACGGCACCTGCCATCCCGAATGCGAAGAAAAGACCTGCGGGGACGATGGCTGCGGAGGCTCCTGTGGTTTCTGCCCAACCAGTGGCATTTGTGATGGGACCCAATGCCATCTTCCAAATGAAGCCTGTGGCGACATCCCGAGCACCGGAGCATGCCTCGGAAACGCCGTGGCGACGTGTGTGGACGGTGGACTCCATTACCTCGACTGCACTCCTCTTTCCCGAATCTGCGGGTACAGTTCGGTAAACAAAAAATACGAATGCCTGCTTCCCCAGTAATGCGCATCCCCCCCGAACAGGCAGTGCATTGCGCCCTCCTGATACTGCTCCTCCTCATGCCTGTGCCGACCCTCGCCGCGGATCGCCCCGGACACGCGGTCGTGGAACACGCGAGCTCAGAGACCCTCCAGGAGCTCGACTGGAGCGCTGAGAGCACACGCGATCTGGACGAATGGTTGAGAACAACGGTCGCGGCAACGGTCGTGGAAGGAGGGGAGATCACGGCGCGACCCACGCATGCACCGAGACTCGTCCTGGCGATCCATGCAGCCCATGAGTCCCTCCGACGGGAGGGACCCTCACTCCGACGAAAGGCACAGCTGGTTCAACTCCTGAGCGCGCTCCACCACGTCGCCCGTCACAGCCAGCCGGGAAATCCCGTCCCGCCAGGCGACGTCCTCGCGCACTCTGTCATGACCCAGCTCCCGGAACTGGTGGAGCCAGCGCTTGCGGATCTCCGCTGGCACAGCGAACGAATTCTCTCCGTCGTACCCGTGCATCCAGCCACACTCGAAGCCAGCGCACGGGCAGAGATCGACGCCGCGAACTGGAAATCCGCCATCGCATTTCTCTCCCGGCGGCTGAAACGGGATCCCACGAATGCCGAAGCCTGGCGAGCCCTCTCGCATGCCCACGGGAAGGCGGGCTCCCCGACCGAATCCAGAAACGCATGGAAAAAAGCCCGAAGCCTCTCTCCCCATCTCTCGAGCACAGCGGCGGTCAACTCCCACGACGACGGGCTCGCAGAGGAGACCGTCGGGCCCCTCAGGAGCGAAGAATTCTTCCAGGCAATTCAGCGCGCGACCTCCCACGAAAAGGCCGCTCAACACGCCGAGTCATGGCTTTCGAAGACGAACGGAGACCCGGCACACACCGCATGGATTGGAGCACTCGGACTCCTGACCCGCAATGCCACGAATCACGCGGAGCGATTCGCGGCAGACCATCTTCCCGGGGACGCGCATCGTTTCTTCCGCGCCCAGCTCGCGGCGGTGCATGCACTCACGACCGGCGAGACCACCACCTTTCACCGTGCGCAGAAGCTCCTCACGCCGCTCCTGTCTCCCGCCGCGGCTCTTCTCCGACACCAGATCACGTGGATCCTCA